>CALJNY010000259.1 GCA_937981515.1 uncultured Collinsella sp.
GTATTTCACCGCAACTTATTAAAGGTTGGCTGCGAACGATTTCGCTATCGGGGGTCGGCGTAGGGTTTTGTTGACGGAATGCCGTAACCGCGCATCATGGCACCGAACGATTCTACGTCGTAAGTGTCCGAGAGTTTGAAATGAATGACGTTGTGGCCCATGGCGCGAAGGTTCGCGTCGCGCATAAGGGCCGCTCGATAGGTTTTTGCCGCCGCTTGCTCTGGATCATTTTGAGCTTCGTCTTCAAACTTACCTAGCCCATGCAGCTCTGCCAGCGTCCATGAGCCGTCTGGCATCTGCCAACCATAATCTGCTAGATAATAGCCAGCGTTTCCCGGTCGCGTTATCTCAACTTGAAGCTCAGGCGCGGCAACCCCGGCGAGAATCATCGCTGCTCTCGCCTCGGACTCGCCGCCATTGTCTGACCTGCCGTCCATATGCTCAAAAACGTCAAAAGCACGCGCGATGCCATGCAGCCCTCGGCAATTTGCCTGCGCATATGCTCGCAGCTCTTCGCGTTCGACATCGTACTCACGAGCCAAGTCATCAACATAGCCCAGTGCATAGCGAAAGGCGCTCGTTCGGGCGATATCAACAACCGTTCGATACGGATCCGTCAGCGTGAACATACCGAGCCGCCACACCTCGCCCGCCCGCCAGCGCTTGTATTCAACGAACTCATACGTATCACGCCTTGTAGACCGTGGCAGCAGCACTTGCACTTTATCCAGAAGCGTATACGCCGAGCCGATGCCGTAGAGCAGCGCTGCCGTCGATCCGCAAAACACAGCATCCGGTTCAACGACCGCAATAGCGGATGCCAGCTAAAAGATGCGATCTTCAACCCCAAGATTGTTCCAATAGACCGGATCCGTATACACATGGTTGTAAAGACGAAGCATGAGCTCTTCCTGCATAAGCTCGCGCGCACGGCGTTCATCCCAAGGATCAATTGTTATAAGCAGCTGTCCATCTTGATGAATTCCAAGGGCCGAGAATAGCATCCTTGCATATGACTGCGGAAAATGTTTGCCTTTATCGAGCATGGCCAACCCCATAACCATCACGGCGGAGAGAATACCATTACGCTATCGCATGCTTCCGTCCGCAGGCCTTGCCAAAAGCTGACCAAAAGCTTGACGTCGCAGGTCAGAGCTTCAAAAAATATTTCCACTCTCGGTAGACGGTCGCTACGACCCTCCAAACGGCATCAAAATCCAACCTTACAAATAGTTGCGGTGAAATACGGACTACAGGGGCCATAAAAGCCGAAAAACAGTCCGTATTTCACCGCAACTTAGGTGGGGATGTGGGGTCCCGGCATGTAAATGAAAACGACTCTGATTCCCAGAAGGAAACAAAGCCGTTAAAACTATCCTATGGAGCGGGCGACGGGAATCGAACCCGCGTCATCAGCTTGGAAGGCTGGGGTTCTACCATTGAACTACGCCCGCAAGATATGGTCGGGACGACAGGATTTGAACCTGCGACATCCTGCTCCCAAAGCAGGCGCGCTACCAAACTGCGCCACGTCCCGAAGGTGTTGAGCAGCTAAGGTCTAAACCTTGCGTGTCCCAAAGCGAAGGAAATTATAGGGGAGACTCCCCGCCTGTGCAAGCATTGATGCCTTAGCTCCTCGAATGTGCAACAAAACGACTATGGAGCAGGCCGATCACAAACGCCACCACGGCAACCGGCACCCACGCGGCTCCAATGTCCGTCAGCGGCAGCGCATCGAACGGTAGCCACGCGCCTGCAAAGAACGCATCGCGGACCGAGGTGATCACGCTCTGCACTGCGACGACGCCGCCGACCCAAACCCACACTTGCGGATGCACGTCGCAAAAACCGTGCCCCAGGCCCATAAGTACCAGCACGATGGCAACGGGATACAGGGCATTGAGCATAGGCACCGAGAACATAAGGATCACGTCGAGACCCACGTTGGAGAGCACGCACGAAAACGCTGCGAACACAAAGGCGAGAATCGCGAAGGGGCGGCGCATGGCCTCCTCGGAAGCCTCCGCTCCCCCTTTAACCACATACGTCTCGCAGAAGTAACGCGAGCAGCAGCTAATAAGGCCGATGCACACGTTCATGCAAGCGAGGAAGAAAATCGCAAAGACGACAACCGTGCCTGCAAGCCCAAAGTGCATGGAAGCCGAACGGGCGAGGATGGCGGCGCCGTTGGTGGCGTCGGGCATCACGGTGCCGAGCTGCATACCGGCAAGGCCCAAGCCGCAGTAGATGATGGCCATGAGCACGCCGGCGATCACACCGGAACGCGAAATCTCAAAGGCCACGCGCTTGTCATCGGTAACACCCAACTCGTGGATGGTCTCGGCGATGATGATGCCGAAGGCGAGCGACGCGAGCAGGTCCATGGTCTGATAGCCAGTCAGAAAGCCCTGCACGGCGGCGCCTGCATCGTAGGGAGCCTGAGGCGCGGCAGCCGGTCCCAGCGGCGAGATCACGGCAGCACCCACGACCAGCACGATGAGCGCAATGAGCGCGGGACCCGTAATGCGACCGAGCACGCGTGTGATGACACCCGGGCGCAGCGTGAGCGCAAACGCGACGACGAAGAACCCAATCGCAAACACCAGACGTGCCGTGCCGAGCGAAACGCCCTCGGGTAGCAGCGGCACCAGCATTTCGAACGCCGTAGAGCTCGTGCGCGGAATGGCCAGGCACGGGCCGATGGCCAGATACACCGCCGCAACGAAGAATTCGCCAAACTTGGGGTGCACGCGGCCGGCAAGCTCGCGCGCCGTTCCGGCGAGCGCCACGGCGATAAATCCCATAACAGGCAGACCGATAGCGGCAATCAAAAAGCCAATCATGGCAAGCGGCGTGGCCGTGCCGGCCTGAAGTGCCAGCAGCGGCGGAATGATGAGGTTACCGGCACCAAAGAGCATCGAGAACAGCGCAATGCCGACGGTAACGACATGGTCGGAGCGCAAACCGCGCGGAGCGGATGAGGCCATATGCACACCTTTCGGGTCGAAACAAAAACGGGACGGGCAAAAACACCCGTCCCGCAAGTATATACGCTCTAGCAGGCTAAATCGCGCAAAGCGTCAATCGCGGTATCGACTTCCTCGTCCGTGTTGAAATACCCAAACGAGAAGCGAACGACACCCTGGCGCTCGGTCCCCAGCGCGCGGTGCATGAGCGGGGCGCAATGGGCGCCGGGGCGCGTCGCAACCCCCCACCCCTGCATGAGCGCGTCCGAGATCTCGGCAGAGTCGATATCACCCACGTTGAGTGAGACGATCGCCGAGCGCACGGGCTGGTCAAACGCACCGTAGAGCGCAATGCCGGGGATTTCGCGAACACCGGCGAGGAAGCGCTCTGCAAGCGAGCGCTCATGCGCCGCAATCGCCTCGACCCCGCCTTGTGCCTCGATAAAGTCGAGACCGGCAGAAAGTCCCGCGATGCCATGGCCGTTGAGCGTGCCCGCCTCAAGGCGCGTGGGCCACTCAAGCGGCTGCAGTGGGTCGAAGCTGTGCACGCCCGTGCCGCCCATGGCCCACGGAGCCACGTCAATGCCCTCCGCCACGGCCAGGCCGCCGGTACCTTGGGGTCCCATGAGCCCCTTGTGGCCGGTAAAGCACACAATGTCGAGGCCCATGGTCTGCATATCGACACGCGCCGTACCGGCAGACTGCGAGGCATCGACGATCACAAGCGCACCTGCCGCATGGGCGATGGCGGCCACACGCGAGACGTCGACCGCGTTACCGGTCACATTGGAGGCGTGCGTCACCACCACAGCACGCGTGCCCGGCGTGACCAGCTGCTCGAGCTCGTCGTAGTCGAGCACGCCGTTCGCGTCACAGCCCGCATGCTCAACTGTCACGCCTTGCTCGGCAGCCAAGCGGTTGAGCGGGCGCAGCACGGAGTTATGCTCGAGCACCGTCGTAACCACACGGTCGCCGGGGCGTACCACGCCATTGATGACGGTGTTGAGCGCCGCGGTGGAGTTGGGCGTAAAACAAACATGGTCAGCACGCGGGCAGCCCAGCAAACGCGCAAGCTTGGCGCGGCAGCCGTGGATGGTACGCGCCGCGTCAAGCGCACCCGACGTCGCGCCACGTCCGGCATTGCCGAGCGAGCACATCGCCTGCGTCACGGCATCGATGACCATCTGCGGCTTGTGCATGGTCGTCGCCGCGTTATCCAGGTAGATCATCGCACGACCTCCCACATATCAATCACGGTATAGCCCTCGGTGGGAACGCCCGCCGCGGCGAGTTCGCCGCGCAGCAGCTCCTCATCGGCAGGCAACGCCTTCCACGCCAGACCGCAGCCGGCAGCGACCTCCCCGGGCACGGGAATCGTTCGCCCGGGAAGGCCGCGCTCAATGCACAGGGACTCGCAACCCATGGCGGCCGCCGTGGTGGGAAACGTGATGACAAGCGCCGGGCGCTTCTCCCTCATGGCAACTCCAACCAATACGCTACGGGCGCACGACGCGCACGGCCTGCTCCATCTTCTCCACGATCACGTACATGTTGGTGACCTCGCCCACCGCAAGCTGGTCTTTAATGCCATAGTGGTCCAGGCAGGTACCGCAGGTGAGAATCTCGACACCCTGCTCCGCCAGCCCCTTCAGGTCATCGAGCACCGGAGAGCCCTCGACGGTGAGCTTGGCGCCGCCGTTGTAGAACAACATGGTCGCGGGCAGCTCCTCCTGCTGCGTCACGGCAAAGATGAAGGCCTTCATGAGCTTGTGGCCCAGTTCGTCGTCGCCACGGCCCATGCAGTCGGTGTAGACGGAAATGACGAGCTTGCCCTTGCCGGCGCTGGCATCACAGAAGGCAGCGCCATCCTGCTCGGGATCAGCCACGGCAACGGCGCTAGAGGTCGCCACGGTCACGTGCCACTCGGCGTCAGAAACCTTCTCGACCGAGGCCGTGCAGCCCTTTTCCTGTGCCATCTTGGAGATGTTCGTGACGGCGGTCTCGTTATCGACCGCGGTCACGACGGCGCCCTCGCCATCGAGCTGCTTCAGAGCTTTGAGCGTCTTGACGACGGGCAGCGGGCAGGCATCGCCCATGGCATTGACTTCAATCTTGGTAGACATAGTTACATCCTTTCAAAAGGGACCGCCCAGAACAGCGGGCAGTCACACAAACAGTTTTCTTTAATGCACAACGCGAACGGCAGGACCGCCCGGTACCGGCTCGCACACGCGACCGACGACGGCGGCGATACGTCCTTCGGCATGCAAACGGCGCGCAAGCTCATCCACATCCCTCGCGGGCGCCGCAATAAGCAAACCGCCCGAGGTCTGCGGATCGTACAGCGCATCCAACATGCCCGGCTCCAGGTCATCGTCGGCCATCACGCGAGGGCCAAAGAAGTCCTGGTTGCGGTAGGAGCCCGCGGGGATAATGCCCAGACGCGCCATGTCGAGCACCTGGTCAAAGAGCGGCACCGCCCCCGACGCAAGCTCAATCTGCACGCCCGAGCCCTCGGCCATCTCGCACGCGTGCCCGATCAGGCCAAAGCCCGTAATGTCGGTGCAGCCGTGAAGCTCGAGTCCCTCGGCCAGATGAATCGGGGCCTCGTTGAGGGTGCGCATCGAGTCAAACATGGCTGCGGCCTCGTCCTGCTCGATGAGCTCGCCCTTAATGGCCGTAGTGATGATGCCCGAGCCGATCGCCTTGGTCAGCAGTAGGACATCGCCCACGCGCGCGCCGCTGTTGGCGAGCATGCGGTCGAGCGTGACAAAGCCGCTCACAGACAGGCCGTACTTGGGCTCGTCGTCGTTGATGGTGTGGCCGCCCGCGATGGAGCAGCCGGCCTCGACGCACTTGTCGGCGCCGCCCGCCAGAATCTGACCGGCAACCTCAACGCCCAGACAGCTCGGGATGCACAGCAAGTTCATGGCATGGCTCGGCCGCCCGCCCATGGCGTAGATGTCCGACAGCGAATTTGCCGCGGCAATCTGGCCAAAGAGGAACGGGTCGTCCACCATGGGTGGGAAGAAGTCGACGGACTGCACGAGGCCCAGGTTCTCCCCCACCTTGAAGACGCTCGCATCGTCAGCGGTATCGAACCCGATGAGCAGGCGCTCGTTGGGAACGTTGGGTAGCTCACCCAGGACCTGGGCAAGGGCTCCGGGAGCCAGCTTGGCGGCTCAACCCGAGGCGGCCGTCATCTGCGTCAGACGAATCTGATCGTTAGCCATCGATGCCTCCTTTCTGTTCGAGCAGGCGTTGAACGGTCTCTAGTATACGCTCCGAGCAGGCATCCCAAGAGACGCCTGAGGTGTCGAAGCACGGCGCAGGTGCGTCAAGCGCGTCCTGGATAGCTTGGGCGAGGTCGCGCTCGAAGCGCGGAAGGTCGCGGCTGTCCGGTGTATCGACATCAACCATGGTGGGCGGGGTAACCCACGCGACGGGTGCCCCAGGCAAGGCCGCCTCCATCCAAGGGCGCACGCCGGGAAGCTCGGTCATGACAACCTTGCAGCCGCAGGCGAGGGCCTCGATCGTGACAAGTGGAAGGCCCTCGAAAAACGAGGGCAGCACAAAGACCTCGCTCGTACGATACGTGCGGACGAGCTCCTCGCCGTCCACCCGCCCCGCAATCGTCACGGGAACGGTCGACGCTGCGGCTGCAGACTCGATCTGCTGGAACTCATCGTCGTGCGCATGCCCGCCCACCAGCGTGAGAGAAAGATCCGGATGCGACCCGCGGTCCACCAGGCCCAGGGCCTCAAGGAGGCTGGCCACGCCCTTCTTGACGCAGACCTTGCCCACAAAGACCAGACTGTCGACGCGGCGCGGAACAGCGGCGTCGGGGCAGAACGTGTGATGGTCGTAGCCCGTGCCCACCACGCGCACGCGTGCCGGGTCGACCCCATAGGTCTCCACGATCTGCTGGGCCTGCTCCGCATGGAGCGAGAAGACGGCATCGAGCCCGCGCACAGCCGCAAGGACGCGTTCGCGCTCAAGGCCGTGCGAGCGCATCTGGCGGATATCGGTCGAATGGCAGACGGCACACACGGGGCGGTCGCGCACAAGCTCGCGCGCGAGGGCGCACACCAGATAGAGATGGTGGCAGAGCAGCACGTCGGGCTCAAACTCGGCCACTGCGCGCTCGATCGAGCGGCAAAACGCGTCTTCGAATTCCGAGGCCATCTGAGATGTGAGATCGCGGTAGCGGGTGGACGGATAAGGCATGACATCGGACATGCCACAGATATGAAAGGGCAGCTCAGGGGTGTCGAAGTCGACGGTATAGACGGGTACGCCCGCCGGGATGTCGCCCTGCGTGTCACCCGGGGCGGCGCCGCAGAGGACGGCGGGCTCGCACCCGGCTACTAGCTGGGAGCGCACGAGCGCCGAAAGATACGTGCCGCTGCCCGTGCTGTCGGGCTTTTGGGCCGAGATGTTGAGGATGCGCATCAACAGGGCCCCTTAAACCAGCGCCCGCGCGCGGACGGCAGCACCGATGGCACCGGCAAAGCGCGCCTGGGGCGAGGTGGTCACGGGTGCGCCCAAAAGTTCGCCCAGACGCTCCACCACGAAGGCGTTCTCGCACAGGCCACCGGTCAGGTAGTACGGGGCGCCCGCGGCCTGCCCGGCCATGGTCGCCACGCGCGAGACCACGCTGTCGATCACGCCACGCGCAATGTTCTCGCGCGGCTCACCGCGACCGATCAGGCTGATGACCTCGCTTTCGGCAAACACCGTGCACATGCTGCTGATCTTGGTGGGCTCACCGGAACGCGCAAGGTCAGCCATCTGCTGTTGGGAAATACCCAGACGGTCGGCCATGATCTCCAAAAAGCGCCCCGTACCGGCGGCGCACTTGTCGTTCATGGCGAACTTGGCCACGCGGCCACTTTTAAGCTGAATGACCTTGGTGTCCTGGCCGCCCACGTCAATCACCGTGCCGTGATCGCCAAACAGGCGCACGGCACCGGTACCGTGGCAGGTGATCTCGGTCACGACCTTGTGCGCATAGGGCACGGCGACACGGCCGTAGCCGGTCGCGATCACGCGCACGTCGTCGGCAGCCACGTCATAGCCGGCCGCTGTCAGCGCCTCGCGCAGCCGCTCGGAAGCATCGACCGAGGAGAACCCGGTTGGCTGCACGCACGTCCACGCCACCGAACCCTCCCCATCGACCACAGCAGCCTTAGCCGCCGTAGACCCGATATCGATCCCGATCCCTATCATGGCTCTCTCCCAATCTAAACATCAAAGGTAGCGGCGCGTTCAGGCGCCTTAGCTCTAGGTTTCTCAGGTGCCGGAGATTGCCCCGAAAGAGGAGCGCAGCGTACTTTGGGTACGCAAGCGACGGTTTGAGGAGCAAGATCCGGTGTCTGAGGAAGCTAGAGGGTTTCGATGAAGGCAGCGATGCGGGTCTCGATCTGGCCCATGTCGCCGTTGCTGTAATCGGTCTCGATCTTCATGTACGGAATGCCCGCACCCTCGACAGCTTCCTGCATGCGTGCGCTCTCCACGTTAAAGGTATGGCACGCCTGGAGCACGTTCTCCACTACGCCATCGACGTGATACTTCTCGCACATGGCCAGCGTGTTTTCCATACGACCGTCGTTGGGCGTCATGACCGAGCAGTTGATGTCCAGGTAGCGGTCGGCGATGGCGCGCAGGATGTCGGGAGCCTCCGGGTCGATCATCATGGCCGCCGTGCGCTCGCCCGAGCAGTCGTCCATGCACACGACCACGCCGCCGTTGGACTCGATGGTGCGACCGATCTTGTTGATCACGCCGCCCACCGGGCAGCCGGTGATCAGAATGCGCTTGGCATCCGCCGAAACCGGGCGCTCGCCCGCGTCGTAGGCCTCGCGCAGCTTGGCAACCTTTTGCTCCAGCTGCTGTGTATAGGCCTCGATATCAAAGCTGAACGTACCGGCAAACATGGTGCTCATCAGGTCGACGCCGCTCATGGCCGCCGGCCGGTTGGCCTGCAGCGCAAACATGTCGAGCTGGGCCGCACGCAAGCGGTTGCGACGACGGACGGCAGCGCGCAGGTCATCGTCGGTAATCGTGATGCCGTAGAAGTTCTCGAGTTCCTCCTTGAGCAGGCGGCACTCCTCGTACCAGCCTTCACGCTCGTAGGTGCGATCGCGACCCTGCGGAAGATGCAGAATGTGCGTGCGCTTGAGCTCGTTGAGTAGCTCGTACATCTTCTTTTTGCCGTCGCAGGTGGTCTCGCCGATGATCATGTCGCTAAAGTACGTAAACGGGCACTTTTGCGAGTAGGCAAAGCCGTACGTCGACTTGATGAGCGGGCAGAGGTTTGCCGGCAGCACCTTCTCGGCCTCGGGAATCACCTCGTCGGACGTGCCACACAGCGCCACGCTCGCAGCCCCAGCGGCATCGATAATCTCGAGCGGCGTGTAGCTGCACAAAAAGCCGACCAGGCGATTACCCGCCTGCTTATAATCCTTGACGCGAATAAACGCCGCCTTGCGTTGCTCGTTGAACTCCTCAAACGTGCGCGGCAACGGCTGTTCCTCGATATCAGCCATAGTAGTTCCCCTCTCTTGCACCGATATACCGACAATTAAACAACGAACCCACGCCATACCCAAAAGGAAGCATCCTCTAGGGAATGGCGTCGATAAGCTCCTGCGTATACGGATCGCTCGGGTGCGCGATCACGTCCTCGGCCGCGCCTTCCTCGACAAGACGACCGTGGTAGAGCACGCCAATCCGGTCGGACATATGCCGAACCACACGCATATCATGCGTGATAAACAGCAGCGCTACACCCGTCGTGCGCTGCAGGTCGCGAAGCAAGTTGAGCACTTGGGCCTGAACGGACACGTCAAGCGCCGAGACCGGCTCGTCGCATACCACAAGGCGCGGCTCGCAAATAAGCGCCCGTGCCAGATTGAGTCGCTGACGCTGTCCCCCCGAAAGGTCATGCGGATAGCGGTCATAATGCTCTGCCAGAAGACCGACCGAGGCCAGGGCCGAGAGCGCGCGCCCATGGCGCTCATCCGCATCGCGCACGCCGGCGATAATCAGCGGCTCCTCCAAAATGCGGCCGACACGGTTGCGCGGGTCAAAAGCCGTAGAGCTATCCTGGAATACCAGCTGGATCTCGCGGCGAAACGGCTTGCGTTCGCGCTCCGACATCGTGGCGAGGTCGTGCCCGCGATAGACAATCGAGCCGGAATCCGCACGTTCGAGACCACAGATCAGGCGTCCAGTCGTCGACTTACCCGATCCGGATTCGCCAACCAGGCCATAGACCTCGCCCGGCGCGATCTCAAACGACAGATCGTCCACGGCGGTAAAGACCTGACGCTTAAAACCTGAGCCCGGCATGGGATACGTTTTAGTCAGATGTGAGACCCTAAGCAGGGCTTCGCTATCAACAGCCATGGCACTCCCCTTTCTCGACAAGCCAGCATTTAGACCGGTCGCACGCATTCACGGCAACCAGCGGAGGCTCCTGCGCGCGACAACGCTCGTCCGCCCGGGCGCAACGAGGCGCAAAGCGGCATCCACAGGGTATTGCCGTAAGCGGCGGCACTGTGCCCGGAATATCCGCCAGCGTGTCAACTCGCTCGCCTTCGAGCGGCGGAATGCTCGCGATGAGCCCCTGGGCATACGGGTGGCTCGGGCGCTCCATAAGGCCGCAGGCGTCGATCTCTTCTACGATTTGGCCCAGATACATGACGTGCACGCGCGAGCAGATGCTCGTGACGACACCCAAATCATGGCTGATAAAAAGCACCGCCATGCCCTCGGAACTGTTGAGGTCGCGCAGGAGATCCAAAATCTGTTTTTGAGTCGTCGTGTCGAGTGCCGTGGTGGGCTCATCGGCGATAAGCAGGCGCGGATGGCCGGCAAGCGCCATGGCGATCATCACGCGCTGGCGCATGCCGCCGCTAAAATCGCCCGGATACATGTCGAAGCGAGCCACGGCATCTCGAATTCCCACACGCTCCAACAGCGATAGAGCCTCGTTGCGGGCTTCGCGTCGGCTCACCTTACGGTGGGCCCGCACCGCCTCGATAACCTGCGCACCCACCGTCATGACGGGGTTGAGCGAGGACAACGGGTCCTGGAAAATCATGGCGATGTCGCAGCCGCGCACCTCGCGCATGCGCTTGAGCGGGCGCGCGAGCAGGTCCTCCCCGTCAAAGAGAATCTGACCGGTATAGGCCATCTTCTGTTCATGCTCCAATAGGCGCATGACGCTCTGGGCAAACACCGACTTACCGCAGCCGGACTCGCCGACAACACCAACGATCTCGCCGGTATCGATATGTAGGTTGAGTTTGTTGACGGCTTCCAGCGCGTTGCCATCGCGGCCCACAAACGAGATGCACAGGTCGCGCACGTCCAAAAGATGTTCGCTCATGGGCTAGTCCTCCTTGGTCTTGGGGTCGAGGGCGTCGCGCAGGCCGTCGCCGGCAAGGTTCAGTGAAAGTACGCTCGCGATGATGGCCACTGCCGGGAAGAAGATCATCCACCAGGCTTTGCGCATCACGTTCTTGCCCGCCTGCAGGATGTTGCCCCAGCTGGCGTCGGGCGCCTTGATACCCAGGCCCAGAAACGAGAGGGCGGCCTCCGAGAGCACGGCCTCGGCAAAGACAAAGGTCGCCTGCACCAGGAAGGGTGCCATAACGTTGGGCACGATATGCAGCCACACGATGCGCGCGGTCGAGGCGCCCTGCACGCGCAGGGCCTCCACAAAGGGCTCCTCCTTGACCACCATGGCACGCGAGCGCACGATGCGCGCCATGCTGGGCGTATAGACGATGGAGAGCGCGATAATAACGTTCCACACGCTCGCCCCCATCATGGCCATGAGTGCGATAGCCAAAAGCACGCCCGGAATGGACATAAGGCCGTCGCAGATGCGCATGAGAATATGATCGAGCCTCTCGTTGTAGCACGCATAGGCGCCGATCACCAGGCCGAGCGCACTCGTCGCGAGCGTGACGGCAATGCCAACGCCAAGCGACACGCGCGCGCCCGCGATGACGCGGGCAAGCAGGTCACGGCCAAAGTCATCGCAGCCAAAGGGATGCGCGGGCGAAGGTGCCGAAAGTCGCAACGTCATCTCCTGCGCATTGGGATCAACGGTCCACACCAGCGGACCGACGAGCGCGATCAGCGCAATCGCCAGGAAAATGCAGCCGCCGACCACAAACCCCTTGTTGGCAAGAGCCTTCTTAAAGTTTGCCATCATGCATCGCCCCATTTGCGAGCGCGCGGGTCAAAAGCGCCGTAGGCAAGGTCGACGGCCAGATTGATCACCGAATTCAACAAGGCGATGACCAGCAGCACGCCCTGAATCACCGGATAGTCGCGACGCTCGATAGAGCTCGTGACCAGCTGGCCCAAACCGGGGATGTTAAAAATGGCCTCAGTCACCACGGCGCCCGTAATCAGGGCGCCAAAAGAATAGCCGACCGAGGTGAGAATCGGCAGCGCTGCGTTGCGCAGGGCATGGGCCAGCACCACGCGAACCTCGGAGATGCCCTTGGCACGCGCCGTCTTGACGCAGTCAAGCTGCATGGCCTCGATAACGCTCGAACGGGTCATGCGCATGAGCAGGGCCGCCTGCACGCATCCAAGCGATATGGCCGGCAACGCAAGATAGCGTAAATGGCTGAACCAACCCTTCGATAGCGGCGCATAGCCGGCCACCGGGAACACGCGCAACGTGACGGCAAACAGCCACATAAGCATGAGCGCCATCAAAAAGCCGGGTATCGCCACGCCCAAAAGAGCAACGACACGCAAGACCGCGTCGGTGCGCGACCCATGTTTGAGGGCAGCGACGACGCCGCAGGGCAGTGCAATCAACAGCGCGATGAGCTGCGCCAGAAGCGCGAGCGATAGCGTGGGGCCAAAGTGCTCGGCGATCGCCTGCGTGACGGGCTGGCGCATAAAATACGAATCGCCCAGGTCGCCGGTAAGCACGCCGCCCATCCACTCAACGTAGCGCTGCGGCAGCGGCTCGTTGAGTCCCAGGCTATCGTTGACGCGCTCGATCTGGTCGGCCGAAGCCTCCATGCCGAGCATCGAAGAAGCCGGGTCGCCCGGCGTGAGATAGATAATCAAAAACACGACGACCGAGATGATGAGCATCACCGGAACCATCGCGCCTATACGTTTGAGCGTGTACTTCAACATGCGAGGCGTCTATTTCCCCTCTGAACGTGAACAGGGCATGGCGGCCACAGGAGACCAGATCCCTCAAGCCGCCACGCCATATATTGCATTACTCCGGACGCTTGGCATTCCAAACGATAGCGCCGTCGAGCACCTCGACGTCCTCGACGTCTGCCTGAGTGCCCGTGATGGAAGCGTAGTGGCAAAGCGGCTCGATGACGGCGATCTCGTAGAGGCGCTCCTGAGCCTCGGCCCACTTCTTAGCCGCGGCGTCGGTGTCCTTGGCGGTGCGGGTCTCGGCCACGAGCTCGAGCGCCTTCTCGTCGGACAGGCCATAGAAGGCCTTGGAGACCGAGAGGGACTGGGCCGGGATGGGCTTGTAGTTGGTGGAGGCCACAAAGAGGTCCCACTGCTCGGGCTTGCCGGAGCGGATGTCCATAAAGGTCGCGAACTCGTAGCTGTCGACCTCGGCGGTGAAGCCGGCCTTCTCGAGCTGCTCCTGCAGTGCGACGGTGGCGTTGTACATATCCTTGTAGTCGGGGGTGGTCAGCAGCTTGACCGTCTCACCGGCATAGGAGGTCTTGGCCAGAGCCTTCTTGGCGGCCTTGGCGTCGGCCTGGTTGAAGTACTTCTTACCCGCGTCGGTCGCCCACTGAGCGTTCTCGGGGTTGCCAAGGTTGGGATCGATGTTGAAGAGCTCTTTCTCGCCATAGGCGGCAAGAGCGGCCGCCTCGCAATCGATAGCCATGAGGGCGCACTTGCGGATCTCCTCGTCGGAGAAGACGCCCTCGTTCATGTTGAGGAAGGCGGTCAGAACGCCGGCGTTATGGGTGTAGAGCTTGACGTCGTCGTTGCCGTCGAAGTCGTGGTAGTTCTCGGTGGGAATCTCGCCAGCGATGTCGTACTCGCCGGTCTCAAACCCGCTCACGCGCGTGGAGGCCTCGGTCACGAACTGATAGTAGATGTCCTTGGTGGGCGCGGAGACCTTGCCGGTGTAGCCCGAAGCCTTGCCGTGGGCGGCGACATAGTCCTCGTAGCGGGTGAGATGGACGTACTGGTCCTGCTTCCACTCCACAAACTTGTAGGCACCGGTACCCACGTACTCGGTCACGCCGGTATCGCCCGCGGCCTCGATGACCTCGGAGGGGAAGATACCCGGATACTGGGAGTGGTTGCCCAGGATGATCAGAAAGTCGATGGCGGGCTCGGTCAGCGTGCAGGTGACCTCGTGGTCGCCCGAGGCGGCGAAAGTGGCGCCGGGCAGCAGGCTCGCGGCGCGGTCGTTGACGGTAAGCCAGCGGTTCATCGAGGCCACGACGTCCTCGGAGCCAAGCTCCTTGCCGTTGTGGAAGGTGACACCCTCGCGCAGCTTGATGGTGTAGGTCAGGCCGTCATCGGAGACCTCATAGCCCTTGGCCAGCACGGGCTGGGGCTCGTAGTCGCTATCGAGGCCAAAGAGCGGCTCGACGACGTTGCAGATGATGTCCATGGTCACAAGCGACGACGTGGTGTGCGGATCGAGGCCGTCCGGGCTCGCCGGGAGCGCGATCTGCAGCTCGTCGCGATACTCCACATCCTGGCCGGAGGCAGCGGCGCTACCGCTCTTGGCGCCCGAACCGCCGCAGCCGGCGAGGCCGAGGCCCGCCATGGCGCACAGGGCAGCGGAGCCGGTCAGAAAACCGCGACGGGAGACGCCCGCCTTGAAAAGGTCGTTGTTCATTGAGTTCCTTTCGTGTCTGAATAAACAGATAGAATCTGCCGGGACGGCGGAAATCCCCCGCCCCGGCAGTTATGCGAAGCCGATCGGCGCCCTGCGGCGCATCCGGACACCGGCCGACATGGCAACGGAGAAATCCCTATCGCGTGGATAGGAACACCCGGCGGCACAGCTTAGCGCAGGTGCGGCTAAATCGTCTCGAGGAAGGCCTCGATGCGGGTCTGGAGCTGACCGGCATCCTCGCCGGCGTAGTCGGTCGTGATGTGCATAAACGGAATGCCGGCCTCCTCGGCAGCCTTCTCCACGGCAAACGACTCCATCTCGTAGAGCGTGCAGAACTGCAGGGCCACGTCGACGATGCCGTCGGCATGCAAGTCCTTGGCCATCTGGACAATGTCCTTCATACGCTGATCGTTGGGCGTAAAGACGGCGCAGTTGATCTTAAAGTAGCGCTCGGCGATGGCGTCGAGCAACTCGTCAACTGTCTCACCGGACTCATCGACCAAGTCCTTGTAGTAGCGCGAGCCCGTGCAGGACTCCTCGCCCACCACGACGCCGCCGGCCTTCTCGATGAGGTTGAACAGCTTCCAGTTGGGCACGGCCATGGGCGTACCGGTGTACAGGATGCGCTTGGTCCCCTTGGGCGCCACGCCTTCGCCGGCCTCAACGCGCTGCTCGCACTCAGCCGCCATATCGTTAATGGCTCCGGTCAGACGCGGCGTGTCGTCCATAAAGGCGGCCTGAACGGTCAGCAGGCTGTCGAGACCGCTGATGGGCGCCGGATCGGCAGCGCGCGTGGCAGCCAGACGCTGCAGGGCGCGACGCTTCTCGTTGACGGCGTGGATGGCAGCCTTCAGGCGCTCAGGCGTAATCTTGACGCCACACTCTTCCTCGATCTTGGCGGCGAGCTTCTTGACCTCGGCCTTCCAGGTCACGAGCGTCGACTCGTCGTGTACGTTGGGAATATCCATGACGTACATGTTCTTTTGCGTGGCAAAGAACTCGTAGGCCTTCTTCTTGCCATCGCAGGTGTTCTCGCCTACCACCAGGTCACTCGACTCGATGTAGGGGCAGACCTCGCCCAGCTTAAAGCCGGCAAAGCTCTTGATGAGCGGACAGGTGTTGCGCGGCAGGTGCTCCTCAACCTTATCGGTTGCCCAATCGGCACCCGAGCACAGACCCACGGGGATACCGTCGCAGGCGAGCACAATCTCCTCGGGCACGTAGACGCAGAACGAACCGACGATCTTGGTGGCCTCGCCGGCCTCCTTCTTGTCGAGCATCTCCTTAATACGGCCGCTGTGGATGTTGGTTGCCACAAAGTCCAGATAGGACGTGGACTTGGGGCGATTGTTCTGCGTCAGGAACATATCGCCGTACATCTGGCCCACGGCGCCCAGCAGCATGTCGTGGTCGGCAAGATTCATGCCGAGGCTCTCCCACATCGGATGGAAATCGAATTCTTCAGCCATGACGGTTCCCCTCTCGAACCAAAAATGAATAGCTACGGTATTGCTGCACGGTTGGTGGCGAAAACCCAGCCGCGCCTAAACCCGGAATTTTGGGGAACCTGCTTTGCAGCTGATTATTTAGTTGTGCGTCGTCTCTCCCGGAGCCGTGAACATACCTGCTCATATGCGACTCCGAGCCATATATAGGGCACGCGCGGCAACGCGGCGAATGTATGTCGTCTGCGGCATGTGCGCACCCTCCTTTACAAGTTTAGGTCAACTATATCAACGGTCGTCGACCATGCGAACACCGTTGACATTCGTACGACAGCGTCGTGTGCCGTCGTTTAATAAATAATTATCTATGTTGATAAGAGTTTGTCATCCATCATTCGGCGAACGGCAAGACAAAGCCGCCGAGGCTTATATCCCCGACGGCATTACCCGGCGCTATCGACAAACCAAATGAATCTTACTCGCATCGAAGTGCATGCGCAGCGTCTCGCCTGCTTGCGGCAGCTCGTCGACAGGCACGCCCACCTTGTTGACCTTCCACTGCAGACGCGTGGGCGCATCGACGCGTGGCACGTCCAGCAGCACCAGCCGCTCAAAGCGCGAATCGCTCACACGGGCCACGTGCAAATCGTAGCTGTTACGGCCCCGCTCCGCGCGATTGTCAACATGGACGTAGCTTGCGCGAATGCCCAGGTACGCCACATTATCGGGAACCTCGCGACCAACGTTAAAGGTCATGCCCCAGTCGAGGGCCTCGACTTCTTCGTCGCCAATCTTGCGCGCGCGGCTCGTATTCTTGCAGCCCGTCAGGCGCAGTGCCGCCAGCGTCTGCGGACGACGGACCACGTCCTCGACGGAGCCGATCTCCTCCATATGCCCGTCGTGCATCACGCAGATGCGCTGGCACAGGCGGCACGCTTCGTCGATGTCGTGGCTCACGTAGAGCACGGTGCGGTTGCACACATCGAACAGGTCGAGCATGTTCTGCTCGAGGGCACTCTTAAGATAGGAATCGAGTGCGCTCATGGGCTCGTCGAACATAAAAATGCCCGGGTGTGCCGCCACCATGCGGGCAAGCGCCACACGTTGCTGCTGACCGCCCGAGAGTCGCGCGGGATAGCGGTCGGCAAAATCCGCCAGACCGAAAATGCCCAGATAGCGCTCGGCGAGCTTTTTGCGCGCGGCGGCGTCGCCCGCATCCTTTACGCCGGCGCATACGTTATCGGCCACCGTCATGTTGGGAAACAGCTGATAGTTTTGGAACAACAGGGCGCATTTTCGCTCCTGGGGGGACAGGTTGATGCCCGCCGCCGAGTCAAAAAAGGTCACGCCGTTGACGGCGATCTTGCCCTCGTCGGGCGTCTCCACGCCAGCGATGCAGCGCAGCGTACAGCTCTTGCCGCAACCCGAGGCGCCCAGCAGCGCCACGCGCTCCTCGCCGGCCTCAAGCTGCATGTCGAGCATAAACCCGGGATAACGTTTCTTAATATCCAAAACGAGCGACATAGCTTATCGACCTCCCTGCGGCGCCGCATCATCGCGCATAAGCTCGACCAGCGCCTCGCGATCGATACGCAGGGCATCGCCGCCCGCCGGGTCGAGCGAATCGGTCTGGCCGCCCAGCGGCTTGGCCTGTTTGCGTTCCGCACGGGAAAGGCCCCGCTCGCGATACTTTTGCGAATGCGCGGTGTACATGTTGATGAACAGAATGACCAGAAAACTGAACACAATTACGACGATGACCCAAAAGAGCGCCACCGACGTGTTGCCGCCCATCCACTCAAAGTAAATCGCAATCGGAATGGTCTGCGTAATGCCGGCGTAGTTGCCCGCAAAGAACAGGGTGCAGCCAAACTCGCCCATCGCGCGGGCAAAGGCGAGCACCGTGCCGGCGGCAATCGAGGGCCAGCCGAGCGGCATCATAAGTCTGGTAAAGATGCGGCGCTCGGACCATCCCAAGGTTCGCGCGGCGTCGAGCATCTGCGTGTCGAGGCTCTCAAAGGCACCGAGCGCCGTACGGTAGACCAAGGGAAACGACACCACCACGGCAGATATCACCGCCGCGGGCCACGTAAAGACGATTGAGACGCCGTGCGCGATAAGCCACCGACCGACCCCGGTCGAGCGGCCAAACAGCATGAGGAGTAGGAAGCCGCAGACCGTGGGCGGCAGCACCATAGGAATCGTAAAGACCGAATCGAGCAGGCCCTTGATGCGACTCGAGGTACCCATAGTCTTCCACGCGGCGAACAGGCCCAGCGCAAAGGAGATCAGCAGGGCAAGACCGCTCGTTTTAATGGACACCCAAAACGGGCGATAGTCGATGTCGCCCAAAAAGGAAGCCAGAGAGGTCAAGGGCCCCTGCTCATCCCGCAACACGACAGACGATGCCTCTACCATTTGAGCGCTATCAAGCCAACGCGCGCCGCCCTTGGCATCACCCGAGGCTGATGCAATCACCACATAGCGGTCCCCATCCGCACCGCGCTCGTCAAAGCCATAGGTATACCCACCGGCATCAAACGTAGTTTCCTCCGTGACATACCAAGGAAGATCCACGTCCCCCAGCTGCGCACCTCCCATGCAGTTTGCGCTGTCGAGCTCACAGACGAGGGCCTTGAGACCCGATAGGCACTCGTTGTCCTGCGGATCCAATCCATACTTCTCGACCGCCTTGGGCGATATCCACGCCACAACGCGATCGGCAGCGGGCGCCACTACAAGGTCCACGTCCTCGTCAACGGGAAAGCGGTAGCCCTCAGGCTGGCCCTCCATGGCACGAGAGGTCCCCTTGGCCAACCGCTCAAAACCCTCGATCCCATAGGAAAGCCCATGAGCGGTCGCAGCAACCTGGGCCCCGTCCTCAGCGTCCCCAGCAAACGCAAATCCCGGCACCCAGCAAAGCGCGAAGATCAAAGCACAGGCGACAAGCATGCGGAATCTATTAAGCACGAAAAGCTCCAAGCGAATACAAGGACGGAGTGAAACACAAAACGATGGAATTATCGCGCCAAGCCGCGCTACTCGGAAAGCTCAAAGCCGTACTTAGCCCAAATCTTCTGAGCCTTCTTGTTGGTCAGACAGAAGTCGATGAACGCCTTGGCCTCGTCGGCGTGCTCGGAGCTCTCGGCAACGGCGCCCGGATACACGATGGGCTTGTGCGAATCCTCGGGGCACACGAAGGCCTCCTCGATGCCGTCGTAGCGGAAGATATCGGAGCTGTAGACAAAACCTGCCACGCAGTCGCCTGTGGACACATAGGCGGCGGCGGTACCGACCTTGTCGGCCAGGGCCACCTTATCGGCGATCTCGGGAGCATACTCGCCGTCGTCGCCCTCGGTGCCGGTATAGAGGCCTGCAGAAGCCAGCGCCTGGTTGGCGTATTTGCCGGCGGGAACGGTCTTGGCATCGCCGATGGCGATCTTGCCGTCCAGGTTCGCGACGTCCGCGATGGCCTCGACCTTAGTATCGGAGCCCTCGGCGCGAATGATCACGAGGTCGTTGACGAACATGTCCTCACGTGTGTCGACGTCGACGAGCTCGGCGGCCTCGGCGTCGTCCATGGTGCCCTTGGAGGCCGTGATGAGCACGTCGACGGCGGCACCGGCGCGCATCTGCTCGACAAGGTCGCCAGACGCCTTAAACTGCGTGTCGGCAAACGTGGTGCCGGTCTGCTCGGTGTAAAGCTCCTGAACCTCGGGCAGAGCCTTCTCGAGCGAGTTGGCGGCAAAGACCTGCAGCTCGACAGCTTTCTTGGAAGATGCCTTAGCAGAACCGGCATCGGATCCGGCCGGCTCGGACGTCTTGCTGCCCGAGCAGCCGGCAAGACCAAGGCCGGCAACGGCGACAGCAGAAAGCGAGACGAATCCGCGGCGAGAAACCATATCGAACATGTTCAGCCCTTTCGAACGCTATGCCCGGGCACCCCACCGCGGGCTTTATTCTGTTACTAGATTATACTTTCGTGCGAATAATATCAGTGATAAAGATTTCTCGCCTAATAAATTTCTTTTACCGATAACCCCGAGACGGCTGCACTGTCGCTGCATAAAAAGGGCGGAGCAACCCGTAAGGTCGCTCCGCCGCAGGTAGTGCGCTTATTTGGCGTGCCCACCGCCCGCCGTCATTTGGGCCGCATGCTCCAACTGGTCGCTCACGGCCTCCCAGCTTTCGCGGGCCGCTTTCGTAGATCCCGGAAAGTTGATGACAAGTGTATACCCACGCTGCATGCACACGGCGCGCGAGAGCATAGCGCGGCGCGTCTTGGTCATGGAGTACGCACGGATTGTCTCTGCAATACCCGGCACATCGCGGTCGCAAACGGCACGCGTCGCCTCGGGCGTCACATCGCGCATCGAAAGCCCCGTGCCGCCGCAGGTGAGCACGACATTGGCGTGGCACTCATCGGCGGCTTCCACAATGGCATCACCAATCTCGCTGACGTCGTCGCGCACGACCACATGTGAGGCGACCGTCCAGCCCTGCGCCTCGATAAGTTCCTCGAGCGCGGCTCCAGCCTCGTCCTGAGCAAGATCGCGCGTATCCGAGCACGTCACGATCGATATCTTCAGCTCCATAGCATTCCTCCTATAGCACCGTGCCCTCGGGCAGGTCGACACGCACGACATCCACGACGTCGCCCGCCTTGAGCTCGCACGGTCCTTCGTCAATACGCAGCAGGCAGTTGGCCCGCTGCATCGTGCCGAGCAGCGCCGAATTCTGCGTCTTGGCCTCGGTCACCAACAGCTCACCGGTCTCGGGGTCGCGCAAAACCGTGGCGCGATCGAAGAAGCGTCGATCCTGGCGCTTCTTCACGCCGTGCGTCAATATCGCCTGCTGCACGGGACGCGTGCCCTCGGCAAAGCCGCGCATCTTGCGGATCGCCGGACGGGCAAGCATCTCAAAGCCCACATACGCCGCCGCTGGATTGCCCGAAAGCCCCAGGTAGGGCTTGCCGCCGAGCAAACCAAACGTGATGGCCTTGCCGGGGCGCATCGAGATGCGATCGAAGATCACCTCGCCCTCGCGCTTGACCAGCGCCGTCACATAGTCGTAGTCGCCCGCCGAGGCACCGCCGCTCGTAATGACAAAATCGCACTCCTGCACGGCGCGATGAACGAGCTCGGCAATCGCCTGCTCATCGTCGGGCGCAATGCCGTAGAACACGGGCTCGGCGCCGGCATCGAGTGCCTCGGCCATCAGCGCCGAGGAGTTGGAGTCGCGAATCTGCCCGCGCGCCGGCACGTTACTCGGTGCGACCAGTTCCGTGCCCAGCGAGATGATGCCCACACGCGGGGCAGTGTGCACCTTCACGCTCGCGTATCCGGCGCTTGCCAGCAGACCCGCGCCCGCCGGAGCCACGACCTCGCCGGCGCGCATCACGACGTCGCCGGCATGGGCCTCCTCGGCGGCAGAGCGAACGTTCTCCCCTACCTTGGCAGGTGCCGAGAAGCGAACGTGCGAGCCCTCGTTGCCGTCGCCATCGAGCACGTCGACGATCTCGTACTTCACCACGGCATCGACACCTTCGGGTACCGGCGCGCCCGTCATGATGCGGACTGTCTCGCCCGCGCCGATTGCGCCCTCAAACACATGGCCCGCCGCCTCGTGTCCGATAACGTCGAGCGTCACCGGCGCCTCGCCAGATGCCTGCGCCAAGTCCGCCGAGCGCACGGCATATCCGTCCATAGCGCTGTTGGCAAACGGTGAAATGTCGATATCGGCCACAGCATCCTCGGCCAAGGGAAAACCAGCCGCCTGCCACACGGGAATCTCGACGAGATCGGTCGGAGCAACGTGCGACAGGACAATCGACTGCGCGTCCTCCAGCGGAATGAGTTTCTCTGCCATATGCACCTCTTAATGCCACGGCGCACAACAGAGGCGCCGATTCTTTATGCTTGCCTCAGTATAATCCCCCGACGCACAACCGCGACTCGGCCTGAACCCGCAAATACACCTGTCGGTTGCAGGCCGCGAAACAGAATGGAAACCAACCCACCGGCTCGTCGCGTTTACCGCGTTTTATAATGCTTGCGTTGCAACCTAAAAGAGGAACGTATGGCTTTTACCGACAAACCCGAAAGCGCAAACGAAGCGCAGGATCATTCCCAGTCGCTCGACGACGGCGGCTTTTTCTCCCTGAACGACGTCATCATGGCCGGCAGGCAACAGCTCACCCGCTCCGAGCATCTCTTGGCTGCCGACACGCGCCGCAACGTCCGCAACCTACTCGCGAGCGCCAAGTTGCTCGTACTCGTCGTCATCGTCTCGCTCGCCATGGGCGTTGCCGCTTGGGCGTTTTTGGCCTCGCTGAATATCGCGACCGATTATCGCGAGCACCACGCGTGGATCTACGCCATGCTCCCCGTCGTGGGCGTGGCTACCGCGTGGGTGTACAAGAACCACGGCCTTGCCGCCAAACGCGGCAACAACCTGGTCATCGACTCCGCTCTGGGCACACGCCTCATCCATATGCGCATGGCTGTCCTCACCTTCGTATGCTCCACCCTCACGCACCTCACCGGCGGCTCAGCCGGTCGCGAGGGAGCTGCGGTGCAGATTGGCGGCACCATCGCCAGCAACATCTCGAGCCTCGCCCACCTCAAAAAGCATGACCACCACGACCTCATGCTCGCCGGCATCTCGTCGGCCTTTGGCGCCGTATTCGGTTCACCCCTCGCCGGAGCCTTCTTTGGCATGGAGATGTGCTTTATCGGCAAGATCGACTACACCGCGGGCATCTACTGCCTCGTCGCCTCGTTTACCGGCTACTTTACGTCGCTTGCCCTGGGTACCGAGTATGAGGCGAATGTTATCGCCAGCGTTCCCAACATGACACCACGGACGGTTGTCATCGTTGTTATCAGCGCCATTGTCTTCGGTTTGACGGCACGCCTCTTTGCCTGGTCGGTTCGAACCGTCAAGAGCCTGTACGGTCGCTTTATCACCAACTACCTTGCTCGCGCACTCGTGGGCGCGCTCGTGGTGCTCGCGGCCTACGCGATTCTCGACGCCTGGAAGTATGCCGGCCTTGCCACCTGGCTCTCGGGCGCCGGGTTCGCCGGTAACACGACCCTTGCCGACGCAGCCATCAAGCTCGTGGTGACAGCGCTCACCCTGGGTGCCGGCTTCCAAGGCGGCGAGGTCACGCCCCTGTTTGGTATCGGTGCGGCACTCGGCGGCTGGATCGGTTGCCTCGTCGGAATCGATCCCAGCTTTCTGGCGGCGCTGG
>CALJNY010000260.1 GCA_937981515.1 uncultured Collinsella sp.
CGCCCTGGTCAAAGACGTGCATCTCGCATGCAACACCCTCCTCGGCCATGCGCTGCGCAAACGGGTAGACCTGCGCGATCGGCGCCGTCTTGTCGTCCGAAACGCCCCACACAAAGGTCGGGGGCATCTGGCGCGAAACGTGCGTGGTAGGGCAAATGTCGGTCAGGTGCTCATCGGTCGCCTCGCCACCCGTCACCATCGACAGATAGTCGTTGAGTAAATCGCGCCCCGTCTTGCCACCCGTCTTGGGCACGCGCAGGTCGATGCGCGGGTCGCGCGTCTGCATATCGCGCACATAGGCAAGGTCGAGCAACGGATAGCCCAGCACCACGGCGTCGGGACGAATATCCTCCGGACGAGCCCCGGCAAGGCCCGCGAAGGGTCCGGTCTTCCACTGCGTTGCCAACGAGGCGCAGATCATGCCGCCCGCCGAGAAACCCACGATGCACACGCGCTTGGGATCGACATGCCACTTGTCGGCGTTGGCGCGCACGGTAGCGACCATCTTGGCGAGGTCCGCCTGCGGATGCGGAAAGCTCACGTCGCCCGTGGCGCTCGTCACATAGTTGAGCACAAAGGCCTGGTAGCCGCGGTCCAAAAATGCAAACGCCACCGGGTCCTGCTCGTGCGGAGCGATATGCGTAAACCCGCCTCCGCCGCAGATGATCACCGCGGGGCGGCGGCCATTGGGCTTGTCGGGCAGCGGCTCGGCACCCAGATACGTAAACGTCGCCGGATAATCCTCGGTCGGCTCCTCGCCCCACAGCGCATGGTTCTCGACAATCATATGTGCTCCCTTCGCGCAGATTATGCGCACTCGTTTTTCGCACCTTAGCGTACCCCACTTGAGCCCGTGGCGCAGAAACACCCCCGCAATAAGTTGGCCTTCAACTGATATATCACAAAATCGCTGTTCAGAGGTATCGTTGGGCAGCGTAAAATAGGGGCGCTGACCGTGCTGGGAAACACGTACGAAACGTTTCCGGCAAACCACACGCGTGCAACATGCGCGCCTGATACGTTGGAGGCATCTATGGGTCTGCTCGATTCGCTCAAGTCCACGTTCACTTCGTCGGGCGAGGCGTCCGTTCCGCCCGCAGCAAGCTTCGCCACCCGCGAAGGCGTCATCTACGCTCCCGTCAACGGCGTGCTCGTCAATCTGAGTGAAGTTCCCGACGAGACCATCGCCTCGGGCATGCTCGGTCAGGGCTACGGCATCGAACCAATTACCGGCACCATCTACGCCCCCGCCAACGGCCGTATCGGCGCCACCACCGTCACCAACCACTCCATCGGCATGATTACCGAGGACGGTCTTCGCGTGTTCATCCATGTTGGCCTGGGCACCGTGGAAATGAACGGCAAGGGTTTTGCCCGCTTTGTCGAGATGGGCGATGTGGTCAAGGCAGGCCAGCCGCTCATCAGCTTCGACCGCGAGGCCATTAAGGCCGCTGGTCACGAGGACATCGTGACCGTCATCGTCTCTGAGCTCGATCGCCTCAAGAGCATCGACCATGTCGGCGAGTCCGGAACGCTTATCGGCGGCAATCCGCTCGTCAAGCTTGGCGACCCGCTGCTGGTTGCCAAGACCAAGTAGCCGAGCATCATCGCATAAAGGCTCAACCACCCGTGCATCTTTGCCGCATTTGTGTTGTTGTTTTTGCCTATGTAGAGGTTCTGAATCGCTTCTATATAGGCAGCTGAACATCAACGCAGGTGCGGCTTTTGCGTAGCGAGGCATCGCCCCGCGGCATGTTGTTCAACCGCACGAACCCCCTTCCCTTGTCCGCGCAGAGCGCTAGACTGCTAGGTCGACATTGGAGGAAGATCGATGCAAAACACACCCACGGGCGCCGCACATGCCGCGTCTCAACGCAACCAACGCATCGTCGCGCTCGACGGGCTCCGCGCCCTCGCCATCGCCGGCGTCGTCCTATATCACCTTCGCCCCAGCCGCCTGACCGGCGGTTTTTTAGGCGTTACACTCTTCTTTACGCTGAGTGGCTATCTCGCCACCAAAAGCATTATGCGGGCCACGGCACGCGACGGATTCTCGTACCCACGCTATATCTGCCGCCGCATTGCGCGCATGATGCCGCCGATCGTCGTGACCATCGCGCTTTCCGCCGTCGCCACCTACATCGCGGCCCCGAGCCTACTCCCTAAGGTGCAGCAGGACGCCCTGCCATCGGCGCTCTTTTTGAGCAACTGGTTCTACATCTTCCGCAACGTCTCGTATTTCGCCGCCGCGGGACTCCCCTCGCCGCTCACGCACCTGTGGTTCTGCGCTGTCACCATGCAGTTCTATCTGGTATGGCCGGTCATCCTTATGGCACTGTGCAGCAAAACCAGGTCGCGCAACACCGCCATCGGCATCACGATCGCATTCGCGCTTGTATCGACGGCAGCCATGGTCCTCATGTTTGATCCCACCGCCGACACATCGCGCGTCTACTACGGAACCGACGCCCGTGCCGCCGAGCTTCTATGCGGAGCCTTAGCCGCCATCGCCGCGCCGCGTCTGCGCGAGATGCTGAGCGGTGACATCCATATCCCCGGCGCCAACAAGGGCATCTCAAAGGTCAACGCGATTTCTATCGTGTGGCTCGTTGCCGTTATAGCCGGCGCACTCATGCTGACCGGAGAGAGCGCCTGGCTCTACCGCGGCGGCTTTTTGCTGTTTGCCCTGCTCACCGGGCTCCTTATCACCTGCGTGCAAAACACGGAATGTATCGTGCGTCGTCTGTTGTCGGTCAAGCCGCTCGTCTGGCTGGGACAGCGCTCGTTCTCAGTCTATCTGGTGCACTATCCCCTACTGCTTCTTATGAACCCCGCAACCCGCACTACCCGCATCGCCTGGTGGGAGCAGGTATTACAGCTTGTACTGATTCTTGCGGTAGCCGAGGTTTTCTATCGCCTCGTCGAACGCCCTTGGTCCCACAAGCCGGCCCAACAGGACAGCACGGCAAGAAAACACGTCCTCGCGCCCGCCATGGTGCTCCCCGCGCTTGGCGCCGCATGCGTCGCCGCACTTGCCTTCGCGCCGCTTGACTGGGCAGGCATCGCCACCGCCCGCGCCGAGCAGCTCCGTCCCGAGCTTGCCCAGAACGCGACCTCCGCCCAGGACAACGGAGCCAACGACAAGGGTGCCGAACCCGCATCCGGTAAAGAATCCCAACCCAACGACACCGCATCCGATGACGCCACCAAGCAAAAACCCAAAGAGGGACCTATCG
The DNA here is from genome assembly GCA_937981515.1 of uncultured Collinsella sp. Taxonomy (GTDB): domain Bacteria; phylum Actinomycetota; class Coriobacteriia; order Coriobacteriales; family Coriobacteriaceae; genus Collinsella. The sequence goes on from CALJNY010000260.1 coordinate 3,237, forward strand.
CCGAAAAGGTCCCCAAGAACCTTGACTGGAAGAGCTTTACCTACGACGAGGCAACCGGAACCTGCGACGCCCGCGTGCTCATGATCGGCGACTCGGTCACCGCAGGTGCCCAACCTGGCATTCAGGCGGCGCTTCCCAACGCGTACATCGACGGCGTGGTGAGCCGCCAGTTCTACACCTTCCAGGATGTCTATGCACAGGACAGCGCCAACTACGATCCAAGCGTGGTCATCTGCGCGCTTGGCACCAACGGCCTCATCCGCGACCCCCAGCAGGTGCAGGACGTGATTAATGCCGTGGGCGGCAAGCCCATCTACTTTGTGACCGTGCGCGTGCCGCTCGAGCTGCAGGACCGCAATAACCAGATGATTCGTGACGTCTGTGCCCAAAACGACAACGCCGGCGTCATCGACTGGAACGGTGCCTCAGAGGGCCACAGTGAATACCTCGTCGACGACGGCACACACCTCACCCAGGCGGGAATCGACACCTACGCCGCCCTCATACGCCAAGCCATCTGCGGGCACTAGGCAACGCAAAATCGGCGCTTGCGCGGTGCCCACGTCACGCCCATACATCACACCTGACGTTTTGCTACGCCCCCACTCGCGGGTTAGAATGGTTAACTGTTTGGAAATAATCCGTACAACCGTTATGGGAGGATACGTGAACCGCACCAAAATCGCGCAGCTCTATGCCGATGCCGAGTCGCTCGGTGGCCAGACCGTCACCGTTGCCGGCTGGGTCAAGTCTGTCCGCGACATGAAGAACTTTGGCTTCGTCACACTCAACGACGGCAGCTGCTTCCGTGACCTGCAGGTCGTCATGAACCGCGAGGCGCTCGACAACTACGACGAGATCGCCCATCAAAACGTCTCGGCCGCCCTCATCTGCACCGGCACCGTCAAGCTGACCCCCGATGCGCCCCAGCCCTTCGAGCTTTCTGCCACCTCCATCGAGGTCGAGGGCGTCAGCGCTCCGGATTACCCGCTGCAGAAAAAGCGCGCAACCGTCTAGTTCCTGCGCACCCAGCAGCACCTGCGCCCGCGTACCAACCTGTTCCGCGCCGTGTTCCGCATCCGCTCTGTCGCGGCTGCCGCCATCCACCGCTTCTTCCAGGAGCAGGGCTTTGTCTACGTCAACACCCCCATCATCACCACGAGTGACTGCGAGGGTGCTGGCGAGATGTTCCGCGTGACCACGCTCGACCCCAAAAACCCGCCCCTCACCGAGTCCGGCGAGGTCGACTGGAGCCAGGACTTCTTTGGCAAGCATGCGAGCCTCACCGTGTCCGGCCAGCTCAATGCCGAGAACTTTGCCATGGCCTTTGGCGACGTGTACACCTTTGGCCCCACCTTCCGCGCCGAAAACTCCAACACCACGCGCCACGCCGCCGAGTTTTGGATGATTGAGCCCGAGATGGCCTTCGCCGACCTCAACGACTACATGGACAACGCCGAGGCCATGCTCAAGTACGTTCTTAAGGACGTTATGGCCACCTGCCCCGACGAGCTCAATATGCTCAACAAGTTTGTGGACAAGGGTCTGGTCGAGCGTCTGAACCACGTGGCAAACTCCGACTTCGCCCGCGTTACCTACACCGAGGCCGTCGAGATCCTGGAGCAGGCGGTGGCTGCCGGCCACAAGTTCGACTACCCCGTCAGCTGGGGCATCGACCTGCAAACCGAGCACGAGCGTTTCCTGACCGAGGAGCACTTTAAGCGCCCGACCTTCGTAACCGACTACCCGGCGGAGATTAAGGCGTTCTACATGCGCATGAACGAGGACGGCAAGACCGTCGCCGCCGCCGACTGCCTGGTTCCCGGTATCGGCGAGATTATCGGCGGCTCCCAGCGCGAGGAGCGCCTGGATCTGCTCGAGGCCCGCATCAAGGACCTGGGCATGAATCCCGAGCAGTACAAGTACTACCTTGACCTGCGCCGCTACGGTTCCTGCAAGCACGCCGGCTACGGCTTGGGCTTCGAGCGCTTGGTGATGTACCTCACCGGCGTGGGCAACATCCGCGACGTCCTGCCGCACCCGCGCACCGTGGGCAACGCCGACTTCTAATCGCCATAGCGCCACCAAACGCGTTCCAGCGCATCACGCCAGCGCCTCTCGGCAAGCCGAGGGGCGCTTTTTTTCAACAGCATCCGTCAAGCTTTTGGCAAGGTTTTGGTCAGTTAGGCAGGGTTGTTGAAAACTCGACCCGCCGTTTGCCGGCAACCATCGACCGTCCAAGGCGTCACGCGTCCTTGGCCAGACTCCGCACCCTAGGCTCTGATCTGCCATCACCAAAAAAGGAAAGGACGTGGGCGCTATGACCGAAGCCGTTGTTGAAAACTACGAGACCACGACCAGGGGCTCCGCCTCGATGGCAGCCTATCGCGCCGTACGCATCCTGCAGCTCTTGAGCGAGAACACCGGCGAGGACAAGGCGCTGCTTTCCGACGAGTTGGTCGAGCTCCTCGCCCATCCCAACGACCCCGCCCGCATGCCCATCTCGGCGGCACGCCGCAGCATCTATACCTCGATATCCGCACTTCGTCACGCCGGATACGAAATCGACTATAAGCGCGGCGTGGGCTATCGGCTCCTCACCCGCCCACTTGCTGACGAAGAGATCATACGGCTCCACGGCATGGTCATGCGTAACCGATCGACGCCCATAGCCATTCGAAAGAGCATGGCGCAGCACCTGGTCGCCATGGCGAGCGCCGATGTTCGCGACTATCTCGATATGCCCGAACCGGCACCGGCCGCCAACGACGCGCCCGTCAAGACAACGCGTCCGCACGCCAAGCGTATCGACACGTGCGAACTCGTCGAACAGGCCATCGACCATGGAACAACTGTCAGCTTTGATATCACAAACGTCCTGACCCGAGGCGAAATCGAGGTGGTACGGATGACGGTCCGACCCTTTGCCATCAGGCAGCGCGATGGCGTCTCGTATCTGCTGGGAACGGTCTACGACACCCGAGGCGCCGACGACACCCTGCGCACCGTTGAGGTCAGCCGCATGAGAAACGTCAGCACGCGTTTGCTCGACGGCAAGAAACTCTTTGCCGCGCTAGACGAAGAAGACAGCCCCGCACCCGCAGTATAAGCCCCGTTACCGTCCGTCGTTCCTCAGCACCGCCCATCCGGTTCAGTATTAAAAAACCCGCCAGGTTATTGTAAAAATGGACATTGGCGTTACTATAGTCCCACTTGCACTTTTTCCTTGTGCAGTGTTTCCAGCCATTTTTATACTGGGGGTAATGATATGAAGGACATCACCATCAGCCGCAGGAGCCTTCTTGTCTCCGCTGGCCTGCTCGCGCTCGCTCCGCTCGCCGGATGCGGCGGCAACTCTGGTTCCGGCTCCGCTGCCGCCGGTTCCGACTACACCATCGGCGTTCTGCAGCTTACCGAGCACTCCGCGCTCGATGCCGCCAACGACGGCTTCGTCAAGGCCATCAAGAAGAGCGGTCTCAAGGTCAAGATCGACCAGAAGAACGCCCAGAACGACCAGTCCACGTGTAAGTCCATTGCCGACAAGTTCGTAGGCGACGGCGTCAACCTGATCTATGCCATCGCTACGCCCGCCGCGCAGGCTGCCGCCGGCGCCACCGCCGATATCCCCATCGTGGGCTGTGCCATCACCGACTACGTCGCTTCCGGCCTGGTCCAGGACAACGACAAGCCCGGCACCAACGTCACGGGCGCTTCCGACCTCACCCCGGTCGCCGAGCAGCTCGAGATGATGCAGAAGGTCCTGCCCGACGTTAAGAAGGTCGGCCTGCTCTACTGCACCGCCGAATCCAACTCCGACGTCCAGATCAAGGCCGCCAAGAAGGAGCTCGACAAGCTGGGCCTGGAGTACACCGACTTCACCGTCTCGAGCTCTAACGAGATCCAGTCCGTCGTCGAGTCTGCCGTGGGCAAGGTCGACGCGCTGTACTCCCCCACCGACAACACCATCGCCGCGGGTGCCTCGCAGGTCGGCCAGATCTGCAAGGAGAATAAGCTCCCCTTCGTAACTGGTGAGGAGGGCATGTGCAAGGCCGGCGGCCTGTTCACCCTCTCCATCAACTACGAGGACCTGGGCTACGCCGCGGGCGAGATGGCCGTCAAGATCCTGAAGGGCGAGGCCAAGCCCGAGGATATGCCGATCAAGCACCTCTCGAGCAAGGACCTGGTCGTCGTCAAGAACGACGAGATGGCCGAGGCCCTGGGCATCGACCTTTCCGCTCTGGACGCGTAGCGGCATGCGCGGCGATGTGCCTAGGGCCCATACTCGCGCCGTTGCCGTGCTATTCAATATCTGAGCCACAGGGGCGGACGTCAAAGACCGGCGTTCGCCCTGCTTGTTTCGGATGAGACAAAACATCCGTCCGCAGCTCTTTTATGCATTGTTACCGCTATTATGGAAAATCACGTGTCCACCCTATCCTAGGAGGTATGAAGCATGCTCATTGCATTGCAGGGCGCCGTTTCCCAGGGTGTGCTCTGGGGCATTATGGTGCTTGGCGTGTTTATCACGTTCCGCCTGCTCGACATCCCCGATATGACCTGCGACGGCAGCTTTGCCCTCGGCGGCTGCGTTTGCGCCGTGCTCATTGTCAACAATAACGTCGACCCCTTGATCGCCGTGCTGGCCGGCATGTGCGCCGGTGCCATCGCCGGCGCCGTCACGGGCATCTTGACCACCGTCTTTGAGATTCCCGCAATCCTCGCCGGAATCCTTACGCAGATCAGTCTGTGGTCCATCAACCTGCGCATCATGGGCAAATCCAACACGCCCATCCTTGCCAAGGGCACTATCTTCTCATCCGTCAGTAACATGACGGGCCTGCCGCAGTCCACTGTTGCCATTATCCTGGGCATTGTGCTGGCCGTGGCCATCGTCGCCATCCTGTACTGGTTCTTTGGCACCGAGATCGGCTCGGCGTTGCGTGCCACCGGTAACAACGAGTACATGATCCGCGCCCTGGGCGTTAACACCAACACCACCAAGATGATCGCCCTCGTGCTCTCCAACGCCCTTATCGGCCTTTCGGGTGCGCTCATCTGCCAGAGCCAGAAGTACGCTGACATTGGCATGGGCACCGGCGCCATCGTTATCGGTCTTGCCGCCATCGTCATCGGCGAGGTGCTCGGCCGCCTGCTGCCCGGCGGTCTCACGCAGTTCTCCGTCCGCCTGGCCTCTACCGTCTTTGGCTCCGTGGTCTACTTCCTCATCCGCGCCATCGTGCTGCAGCTGGGTATGGATGCCAACGACATGAAGCTGCTCTCCGCCGTGATCGTTGCCGTGGCCCTGTGCGTGCCCGTGGTTTGGGAGCGCTATAAGCTCCGCAGCTCCTACACGAAGGGGGATGAGGCAGATGCTTAAGCTCTCGCACGTCAAAAAGACCTTTAACAAGGGCACCGTCACCGAGAAGCGCGCACTCACCGGCGTCGATCTCACCCTTAACGACGGCGACTTTGTAACCGTGATCGGCGGCAACGGCGCCGGCAAGTCCACGCTGCTCAACATGATCGCCGGCGTGTATCCGCTCGATTCGGGCGTTATTGAGCTTGACGGCAACGATATCTCGCGTCTGAGCGAGTCGCAGCGCGCCAAGTACCTGGGCCGAGTGTTCCAGGACCCCATGCGCGGCACCGCAGCCGACATGCAGATTGCCGAGAACCTGGCCCTCGCCAAGCGCCGCGGCCAGCGTCGCGGTCTTTCGTGGGGCGTCACCAAGGCCGAGAAGGACGAGTACATTGAGCTGCTCAAACGCCTGGACCTTGGTCTGGACACGCGCCTCAACGCCAAGGTCGGCCTGCTCTCGGGCGGCCAGCGCCAGGCACTCACCCTGCTGATGGCCACGCTCACCAAGCCACGCCTGCTGCTGCTCGACGAGCACACCGCGGCCCTCGACCCCAAGACGGCTTCTAAGGTGCTCAACCTGACCGAGGAGATCGTCGACGAGAACCACCTGACCACACTCATGGTCACGCACAACATGAACGACGCCATCCGCCTGGGCAACCGTCTGATCATGATGCACGAGGGCCATGTGATCTACGACGTGGCCGGCGACGAGAAAAAGTCGCTCACCGTGGCCGACCTGCTGCAGAAGTTCGAGGAGGTCTCGGGCGGCGAGCTCGCCAACGACCGCATGCTGCTGAGCTAAAACCTGCCAATAAGGGACAGGTTTATTTTGGCAGGCTTTATCTGCGCAAACGTCAAAACCGCCGCAAAGGGACAGGCACCTTTGCGGCGGTTTTCGCATATTATGTCGATAATCCAGCGTCAGCAGGGACCACTGGTCAAGAACTAAGGAAACTGCCTTGAGAAGATCTCTTCCCCGCCGTGCAAACCTTATACCCACCAAGAAGCCCGTCCGAATTTGATCGGACGGGCTTCTTGGTGGGTATCATGGTTGAACGATCATGAGGAGGTTTCCCTACATGGAATTGTTTGAGCCAATTCTTCATTTCCTTGCACAACGATGGGTCCACAACATCATCTGGGCAGGTATCTTGGCTATCGGCACCGCCGTTGCCGCCAAGGTCGCGTCCAAGACCCTGCGCCACCTGCTTAACCGCGACGATAACCCACTCCCTTCATCCAGCATCTTCATCAACATCGCGCGCGCCGTCATATGGACGATCGGCGGCAGTTTTATCCTCGACAACTGCTTTGGCATTAACGCAAACGCTCTCGTCGCCGCACTTGGCGTCGGCGGCATCGCCATCTCGCTCGGCTTTCAGGACACGCTTTCAAACCTCATCGGCGGCATGCAGGTGACCTTTATGGGCATCATCAAGCCCGGCGACAATATCGAGGTCGGCGGCGTTTCGGGCGTGGTCCAAGACATCACCTGGCGCCATACGACCATCGAGGACGCCTGCGGGCAGACCATCATCGTCCCCCACTCCAACATCTCCAAGAACACGCTCGTGCACCTCATGCCCTTTGGGCGCGTTGCCGTGCCCGTCGCGGTCAAGGACACGTCCAAGTGGGCTTCACTGGACGCGCTGGCAGATGAGCTCACCGACGTCACCAAGGCCGCCGTGCTTCCCATCTCGGGCTTTGACAAGGAGCCCTACGTACTCTTTAGTGAGATCGGCGACTTTGGCATCAAGGGCAAGATCATCTTTATCGTCAGCGACGACAGCACCACCTTTACGGCAGCCGACGCCTGCATCCGCGCCATCGCCCCCATCATCGCCTAAAACCACCACAAAGGGGACAGGCACCTTTGTGGTGGTTTCGCATCGTGGTACCATGGTTATATCGTTGTTTAAACGACTAAGGGAGTAGACACCATGGAAGAGGCCTATCGTCAAGCACGCAAGCGCGGCGAGCAGGGACGCCGTCGCGCCATCAGCCAAAGCGAGCACCCGTACCTTACGGACCTCGACGGCCTCGTTTCCCAGCTCCCCTTAGGCCAGCGAGAGAGCGTCGGTCTGAGGGACATTCCGCTCGAAATGGTCGTCGGCACGGTCACCAAAGGCCGTCAGTCTGCCTTTTCGTGTAACTTTATGCCCCTGCTGCCGTTTAACACCGAGTTCGCCCGCAAGTGGTCCAACCTCTACGACATCCAGGTGACCGAGGGCTATCGCGACCCCATCATCGTCACCGAGTTCATGCATCGGTTCTATGTCCAGGAAGGCAACAAGCGCGTCAGCGTCCTCAAATTCCTGGACGCCCCGACGGTTTCGGCCAAGGTCACCCGTCTCTACCCCGGCAAATGGAACTCCGTCGAAAGCCGCCTGTACGGTGAATTCTGCGCGTTTTGGCGCGTCTGTCCCCTATACGAGATCGAGTTCTCGCGTGAGGGAAGCTACGAGACGCTCGCCAAGATGCTCGGTCAGAACCTTATCGAAAAGTGGCCACAGAAAAAGGTCGACTACCTGCGCCACACCTTCCTACTCTTTAAGCGTGCCTACCTTCGCGCGGGCGGCGACCACCTGGACATTACGCCCGCCGACGCCATGCTCGTCTACCTCAATGTGTACAACCAGGACCGCCTGCTGGATACGCCGACGGATATCGTCGTAAACCGCCTGTGCAAGATGTGGCGCGAGTTGGTCATTGCCGGCAAAAATGACGAGGACAAGGTCGATCTTGTCGAGGCACCGAGCGTCGATGAGGAAGAGGCGCCCGCCAAGTCCACCTCCGGCGTGTTCAACTTCTTTATGGGCAAGACCGTTTATTCGGCGGCCAACCCTCTGCGCATCGCCTTTATCCATGAATTCCCCTGTGCATCGTCGAGCTGGGACAGCTTGCACGACCAAGGGCGTCAGTATCTCGACGAGCACTTTGGCGGCATCGTGCGCACCGAGGCATTCGAGGACTGCCACGATCCGGACGTGTTCTACGCCGCCGTGGAAACGGCTGTCAAACATGGTGCTAACGTCATCTTCTCGACCTCGCACCGCCTGATGGAATACACGCTCAGGGCTGCCGTTGAGTATCCCCAGGTTCGGTTCCTCAACTGCTCTATCGGCCTTCCCCACCAAAGCGTCCGTTCGTATTTTGGAAAGATGTACGAGGCTAAATTCCTCCTGGGCGCCCTTGCCGCCAGCATGGCGGACAACCATCGCATTGGCTACCACGCGTCGGTCTTTGCGTCGGGCGCACTTAGCGAGATCAACGCCTTTGCGATTGGCGCCTCGCTGCTCGACCCCCGCGCGCAGGTAATCCTCACCTGGGGCGATGTGCCCGCCGGCGGTCTTGCCGAGGCCATGTGCCGCGAAGGCGTGAGCGTCATGACCGGCGCTGACATGTCCAAGTCGCTGGAGGACCCTACGGCCTACGGACTCCACCGCCTGGTCGATGGCAAGGTCGTCGGCATCGCCATGCCGGTATGGAACTGGGGCCGATACTACGAGCTTATCGTGCGAAGCCTGCTGCATGGCACCTGGGATGAGACCAGTGACGCCAACCAGGTTCGCGCCGTCAACTACTGGTACGGCATGAGCTCGGGCGTTATCGACATTCGCTACGCGCCGGGCCTGCCCTATCAGACGCGCAAACTGGTGCAGCTACTCCGCAACGGCATCGTCGAGGGCTCCATCAATCCGTTTGGCGGTGAGCTCCACAGTCAGAGCGGCGTGGTGCAGATCGAGGGCTTTCCCCCACTG
>CALJNY010000261.1 GCA_937981515.1 uncultured Collinsella sp.
CCAGCACCTTGCGACGCGCTAGGCGCACCGTGGCAATCGCGAGCACCGACGAGGTCAGCAGCACCAGGCCCTGCGGAATCATGCCCAGCAGGGCACCTACCGTGGACAACAGCGCCGAAGAAGGCACACGACCGGCCAGCAGCTCGGAGAAACCCCAGGAAAGCGCGCTATCGCCCGGGGTTCCCGCGGCATCCCACAGCTCGCTCACACTCGAGGAAAAGAGCGCCAGACCAAGCGGAATCATGATAATGCTCGCGAACCGCACGATGGCGTTCAGCGCGTTCATGATCTCGGAATTGACCTTTTTGACGTACTTGGCCTCGTTGTTGATCTTTGCCACGTAGTTATCGGCGCCGACATGGATCACGCGGGCGCGCAGCAGGCCCGAGTCGATAAAGCTGCCGCTCATGAGCTCGGAGCCTGGCTGTTTCTTGATGAGGTCGCTCTCGCCCGTCAGCAGGCTCTCGTTGACGAGCGCCTCGCCCGACACCACCACGGCGTCGGCGGGAATCTGGTCACCGCGCCCCAGGCGAATGATATCGTCGAGCACGATCTGGTCCAGGTCGAGCTCCACCTCGGCGCCGTCGCGCACCGCGATGGCCTTCTTAGAGGTGAGCAGCGTAAGCTTGTCGACCATCCGCTTGGAACGCATGGACTGAATGACGCCGATCGCCGTGTTCAAGAACACCACGAACAGGAACGTCAGGTTTTTAAACGAACCGGTCAGCAACACCAAAATCGCCAAGACCACGTTGATCAAGTTGAACAACGTGCAGAGGTTCTCGATGATGAGCTCTTTGACCGACTTGGTCTTGAGCTCCATGTTGCGGTTGATCTTACCAGCGGCGATGCGCTCCTCGACCTCGGCGGTCGAGAGTCCGCGCTCGATATCCGTTGCTGCCATACCACGTCCCATCACGTCGCGTCGGTATAAGAAAACCGCCCGGACCCTGCGAGGTTCGGACGGTCTTACGTTCGATGGTGCCCCATGTTGGATTCGAACCAACGGCCTTCTGCTCCGGAGGCAGACGCTCTAATCCCCTGAGCTAATAGGGCGAACGGTAGGCATTATACCCAAGTGCGCCACGGGCTAACAAAATAATAGAAAAAGCTTTGCAATTACGTGGGAGACGCGCCGCGACGGCGCGCTTTAGGCGGCAAAAGCGAGTCAGATAGTATACACTCTCATGCACATATATAACGGCTCGCGATGCGGGCCGTTTTTGCAAGGGCTATTCATCGAGGTGAGAGGCACACCATGATTGCGATTTTAAAGCAGAGCGCCAGCGACGAGGCCGTCAGCCACATTGTTAGCTGGATCGAGAAAAAGGGACTCAAGACCGATGTCTCGCGCGGCGAGAACGAGACCATCATCGGCCTGGTGGGCGACACGACCAAGATCGACCCGTTCCTGCTTGAGTCCATGGACGTCGTCGAGCGTGTGCAGCGCGTCTCCGAGCCGTTCAAGCGCGCCAACCGCAAGTTCCACCCCGAGGACTCCGTCATCGACTGCGGCCACGGCGTCAAGATCGGCGGCGACCAGTTCCAGGTCATCGCCGGCCCGTGCTCCGTCGAGGGCGAGAACCTCATCCGCATCGCCCGCCGCGTGAAGGCCGCCGGCGCCACGATGCTGCGCGGCGGCGCCTACAAGCCCCGCACCTCCCCGTACGCCTACCAGGGCATGGGTCCCGCCGGCCTGGACCTGCTGTGCGAGGCATCCGCCGAGCTCGACATGCCGATCGTCACCGAGATCATGGACCCGCGCGACGTGCAGGTCTTCTTGGATAAAAAGATCGACGTCATGCAGATTGGCGCCCGCAACGCGCAGAACTTCCCCCTGCTCAAAGAGGTCGGCAAGACGCAGACCCCGATCCTGCTCAAGCGCGGCATGTCCGGCACCGTCGACGAGCTGCTTATGGCAGCCGAGTACATCATGAGCGAGGGCAACGACAACGTCATCCTGTGCGAGCGCGGCATTCGCACCTTCGAGACCCGCACTCGCAACACCTTCGACCTCAACGCCGTGCCGGTGCTGCACCACCTGTCGCACCTGCCCGTCGTCGCCGACCCCAGCCACGCCACCGGTTACACCCGCTATGTCGAGCCCATGGCGCTCGCCGCAACTGCCTGCGGCGCCAACGGCCTGGAGATCGAGGTCCACGACGATCCGAGCCATGCATGGTCCGACGGTGCTCAGGCCCTCACCCCCGACCAGTTCGACGACACCATGCGCCGCATCCGCGCCATCCGCGAGGTCGTCTGCCAAGAGACCGTTCAGGAGTAGCCCATGGGTACGGTGAGAAACGCACGCGTTAACCAGGGTGGACCCAAGTGCGCCGGCATCGTGGGCCTGGGCCTCATCGGCGGCAGCTTTGCCCGCGGCTATGCGCAGGCGGGCGTCCGCGTGCTGGCCTGGGACCCCGATGACGACGTCATGACGGCCGCCAGCATGGGCACCGTTGCCGGCGAGCTCAACGACGAGACGCTCGGCGAATGCGACATCATCGTCCTGGCATGCTACCCCGAGGCCTGCATCGAGTGGCTCGAGACGCACGCCCAGGCACTCGCCGACGCCACCGACACCGAGGCCATCATGGGCCCCGTGGTGATCGACACCGTGGGCGTCAAGGGTATCGTGTGCGAGCGCGCCTTTGAGCTTGCCCGCGAGCACGGTTTTTACTTTGTGGGCGCGCATCCCATGGCGGGCACGCAGTTCTCGGGCTACGCGCATTCCCGCGCCGACCTGTTCCAGGACGCACCGCTCGTGCTAGTACCGCCCGCAGTGGACGACGCACTTAAGCTGGAGCTTTTGGGCCAAGTGCGCGAGATAGTACGTCCCTTAGGCTTTGGCAAGTTCAGCGTAACGAGCGCTGCCGAGCACGACCGCGTCATCGCCTTTACAAGCCAGCTCGCGCACGTCGTCTCCAACGCCTATGTTAAGAGCCCGACCGCTCAGGTCCACCACGGCTTTTCGGCCGGTAGCTACCGCGATCTCACCCGCGTGGCGCACCTCAATCCGCAGATGTGGTCCGAGCTCATGATCGACGACGCCGATGCGCTCGCCTTCGAGATTGACCATCTGATCGAATCGCTCGGCGCCTACAGCCGCGCCCTTAAGGACCGCGACCAGCGCTATCTGGAGAATCTCCTTGCCGAGGGCGACCGCATCAAGCGCGCACTCGACGACGAGGCCTCCCACTAGACCACCTATCACGCCAGGTCGAAAGGACCGAAGCTTATGGCGATTACCATCGATATCGATACCGCACGCCCCTACCAGGTGCATGTGGGCACGTTTTTGCTGGAGCAGGCAGGCCCGCTCGTACGCGCCACCGCCGGTGGCTCGCGCGCCGTCATCGTGACGGACACCAACGTAGGCCCCCTCTACCAGATGCCCGTTAAGCAGAGCCTCGAATCCGCAGGCTACGAGGTGAGCATCTGCACCTTCGAGGCCGGCGAGGCCCATAAGCGTGCCGAGACCTACGTTGCCATTTTGGAGTTTGTGGCCGAGCACGAGCTTTCGCGCTCCGACGTGATCGTGGCGCTCGGCGGCGGCGTCGTGGGCGACGTGGCGGGCTTTGTGGCCGCCACCTACATGCGCGGCTGCAAGTTTGTGCAGATTCCCACAAGCCTGCTCGCCATGGTGGATTCGTCGGTCGGCGGCAAGACAGCCATCGACCTGGCAGCTGGCAAGAACCTGGCCGGCGCCTTTTGGCAGCCGGGCGTGGTTATCGCCGACGTTGGATGTCTGGCAACCCTCACGCCCGAACAGTTCGCCGACGGCTGCGGCGAGGTCATCAAGCACGCCGTGATCGCAGACCCCGAGCTCTTCGCCGAGTTGGAGAAGACCCCACTCACGCTTGAGCTGCTGAACCGCGACGTGGCCCGCGTGGCGCTCATCATCGCCCGCAATATCGACATTAAGCGCGCCGTGGTCGTTGCCGACGAGCGCGAAACCAATCAGCGCAAGCTCCTCAACTTTGGCCACAGCGCCGGGCACGCCGTCGAAGCCTGCGAGCACTTTGAGCTCGGCCACGGCAACTGCGTGTCGATTGGCATGGGCATCATCACGCGTGCCGCAGCCCTGCATGGCATTTGCGATGCCGAGCTGCCCGGCCGCATCGAGGAGCTCTGCGCCCGCCACGGCCTCAAGACCCGCTGCGACCTAGATGCCGATGCCGTCTGTGCCG
>CALJNY010000262.1 GCA_937981515.1 uncultured Collinsella sp.
GCTCAAAGCGATACCACGGCTCCAACCGCACCGCCGCGCCGGCCTCACGCGCCTGCATCAAACCTTGGCGAATCGCGCGATACGTGGCCTGGCGAAAATCGCCGCCCTCGGTGTGCTTGGCATGCGCACGGCCGCCCGTGAGCGTAATGCGAATATCGGTGATGGGCGAGCCGGTCAGCACGCCCAGGTGATCGCGCTCCATGGCGTTGGTGAGCGCCAGACGTTGCCAGTTAAGATCGAGCTCGTCGGTCGAGGCCACGGTACCAAACTGCACGCCCGAGCCCGCTGGCAACGGCTCCAAGCGTAGATGCACCTCGGCATAGTGGCGCAGCGGCTCAAAGTGGCCCACGCCCTCGGCCGGCTGCGAGATAGTCTCCTTATAGAGGATGCCGCCGGGCTCAAACGCAACCGAAAGGCCAAAGCGATCTGCCAACACCCGCTGCACGACCTCGAGTTGCACGGCGCCCATCAACTGCAAATGAATCTGCTCAAGATGCGTATTCCAGCTTACGCCGAGCATGGGGTCTTCATCCGCCAGCTCAGCCAACGCTTTGAACACCGTATGGACGTCGTGTTCGCCCGGCAGCACCGTATAGGTGAGGACCGGCGCAATGACGGGCGCATCGCCCGCGGGCTCCGCGCCCAGGGCGTCCCCCGGGCGAACGTGCGCAAGACCCGTCACGGCACAAATACCGCCAGCAGCAACTTCTTGGGCAAGCTCATACTTCTCGCCGTTATAGATGCGTACCTGATCGACCTTCTGCTCCCATGCCTCGGCACCGGAACGTCCGTCAATCATCTGCTTGGCATGCAGCGTGCCGCCGGTCACTTTAACCCAAGCCAAACGCTCGCCGCGATCCCCGCGGCTGACACGATAGACGCGCGCGGCAAACTCCGGGAGCCACGCCTGTTCGCGCATCAGCGCGCATATGCCATCCAGCAGCTCGTCCACGCCTTGGTCCTTGAGCGCCGAGCCGGCAAAGCAGGGAAAGAGCTTGCGCTCGGCAACCATGCGCGACAGCGTTGCGACAGAAAGCTCGCCCGCTTCAAGAAACTCCTCGAGCGCCGCCTCGTCCAACGCAGCAGCGTCCTCCTGAACGGCGCCGCCCGCCAGCAGTTCGTTGGCATCCAGGCAGCCTTCGGAAAGACGCTGCCCGAGCTGTGCCAGCAAAATATCGCGACCGGGATTCTCCAAATCAATTTTGTTGATAAAGATGAACGTCGGAATGTCATAGCGCGCAAGCAGGCGCCACAGAGTTTCGGTATGCCCCTGCACGCCATCGTTGGCACCCACAACCAAAATCGCGTAGTCCAGCGCGCGCAATGTGCGCTCCGCCTCGGCAGAAAAATCGACATGCCCCGGCGCATCCACGAGCATGACGTGGGTATCGCCATGATCGAGTACGGCCTGCGACGAGAAGATCGTAACGCCGCGCTCGCGCTCGATCGCGTTAGTGTCCAGATGCGAATCGCCATCGTCCACGCGGCCGCGCTTGCGGATGCGACCCGCGTTGAACAGCATGGCCTCGGCCAACGTGGTCTTGCCGGCATCGACATGCGCCAAGATTCCAACGACCGCTTGCTTCGACATGGCTCTCCTCTTATTGCAAGCCCATCGCACGCGGCAACGGGCGTTCACGCTCCACACTGGATGATACAATTTACGGGCCGGCGGGCGAAGCGGGCCCTATCCCCCGACCGAGCTCATCGCCCCGCGTTGCCGCGCGGCGATTTTCGTAGGTTCGCGCCTTGCGAAAGCCGGCTTGCAAATCAGCGCAGCGAACGAAAATGGCCCCGCCCGGGCCATTTTCGTTCGTGCGAATTGTTGACACGCGCCCCTGCTTTTACGCCTCGCGCAGCCAATCGAACGCGACACGCGCCGTGCCGTCGGACACATAGACGATACCGGCGCGCTCAAAGCCAGCCTTTAAGATGGCACCCTGCATGGGCAGGTTGTCCTGATGCGTGTCGATGCGCAGGTGATCGGCACGCTCCTTGGCAAAGGCAAACATCGCAGCCGCGATACCGTGCACGGTGCCATCGGACGCCACACGGTGCAGCACGGCGTACGGAGCGTCGCTACGCCATTGACCGTCCTCAATTGCGTCATAGCACTCGTCCGGACCCGGCAAAAAGGCAAACGTCGCCACCACGCGGCCGTCGACTTCGCACACATAGCTGCCACCGGCGGCGATATCGGCAGCCAGCTGCTCGGCAGAAGGCGTGCCCTCGGGCCACTGCGTGGCGTTGCCTTGCGCGCGCATAAAGGCGCGGGCAGCGTCGTAGATAGCCATGACGGCGGGAATGTCGGTATCGAGGGTTTTTCTGATCATCACGCGGCGGCCTCACGTTTATTGGTATCACTTTGATTGAGCAATGATACCAGCGTTTGAAGAGGGGCGCGAAGCAGATGGGAAGCAAAAAGCGAGCCGCCTGGTCAAAGGCCAAAAGCGAGTTTTTGGGCGCTGCCACCGGCGGCGATATGAGCGACCTGTTTGCGCGCGAGGACGAGCGTCGCGACGCCTTGGACGCCGAGCGCGATGAGGCTTGGCGCTACAAGTCGTGCGAGCGCAAAAACCGTTACGACACGCGCGCCGAGGCCGAGGCCGTTATGGCCGACTGCGAAAACCGCGGGCGGCGTGGTTTGGCCTGCTACAAATGCGAATACTGCGGTGGATGGCACCTGACGTCGCACCCCTGGAAATAGGCCCCGCATCGGCACGGCGCTGACGGAGTGCCAGCCATCGCACGCAAGCTACGGGCGCGGCGGCACCAAAACATCGTAGCGGACGGCCTTGCCCGCAAGCTGATAGCTCGGCTTAACGCCGGCAAGCAGCGGCCCCTTCACCGGCCGCTTGATAACCACCTTGCGCGGCCGCACCGCAAGCGCAGCTTCGACCAGCGAATCCTCATCGGCGCACGGCTGTTCCAGATGGTGCAAGAGTTGAAACTTCTTTTTCACCGCCGCGCTCTTGGTGCGCCCGGGAAACATGGGGTCCAGATACACCACGTCAGGAGCGGTGAGCTCGCCCTGCTCGATCAGCTCAGCTGTATGGCGAAGGCCGGCAATGCTGTCCTCGCCCGCATGCAAGCGCATGCGCGCCACGGCTGTCGCAAGCGCCGGATCATCTGCCGCGCGATCCAAGGCATCCTTGAGGAGCGCCGCGATCACGCAATCCTGCTCATACAGATTTACGGTAAAGCCCGCGGCCGCCAGCAGCAGCGAATCCTCGCCAAAGCCCGCCGTGGCATCAATCGCCCATGGTTGCTCGATGCCTTTTGTGCGCGCAGCCTTTACCAGCAGCTCTTGCTGCAGACGGCCTTGCTTGAGTCGTGGCAGCATGCGGGCAAAATCGGCTCGCAGCTCCATCGAGCCGTCGGTGAGCGTGAGGCCCTCGGGCTTCCCGGTCAGCTCAAGCCCCGCGGCCCGAGCAACAGAAAAGGGATCGACGACGCCCATGGACACACCTTAATAAACAAACGAATACGCGGGGCGCCGTTTATGTCAGCACCCAACCGTCCGCTATTGTCCCACATGCGACATGGCCCACAGCATCCCAATGCAAAGCACCGCCATCAACCCCGTGCACACGGCAGCGATCACAGAATCGCTCATGCGCCTTCCCAGCGACCGCGGCTCTCGTACTTGCTCTGCTCCGTACATCATGACTCCTCCTTGAGATCAGCTCCTTGTTACGGCCCCATCATCG
>CALJNY010000263.1 GCA_937981515.1 uncultured Collinsella sp.
AAGATCCGCTTCGCACGAGAAAGTTAAATGATTTATGAAGGGGGGATGAGAACCATGACTGAGACCGCTAAGAAAAAGCGCGGTATGCCTTCATCGTTCACCATTCTTCTAGCTCTGCTGGCAATTGTCGCAGTGATTACCGTTATCGTCTCCGGCACGTCCGGCGGCGCGGTTACTGCCGCCCGTCTGAGCGATTTCTGCACCGCTCCGATTAAGGGCTTCGCTGACGCTCTGCCCGTCTGCCTCTTCGTTATGATCCTGGGCGGCTTCCTCGGTATGATGACCGAGACCGGCGCCCTGGACAACGGCATCGCCGTTCTGGTGCAGAAGCTTAAGGGCAACGAGATTATGCTCATTCCTGTCCTTATGCTCATCTTCTCCCTCGGTGGTACCACCTATGGTATGTGCGAGGAGACCGTTCCCTTCTACGCCCTGCTCGCCGCTACCATGATGGCCGCTGGCTTCGACCCCATGGTCGGCGCCGCTACCGTCCTGCTCGGCGCTGGCTGCGGCTGCCTGGGCTCCACGGTTAACCCGTTCGCCGTCGGCGCTGCCGTCGACGCTCTGACCGGCGTTGGCATTGAGGTCAACCAGTCCATCATCATCGGCCTTGGTGCCGTCCTGTGGATTGTCACTACCGCTATGTCCATTGTCTTCGTGATGAACTATGCCAAGAAGGTCAAGGCTGACAAGGGTTCCACCATCCTGTCGATGCAGGAGCTCAAGGACGCCGAAGAGGCTCACGGCAAGGCTGCTTCCGAGGTCCACAAGGAGGTCAAGCTCACCGGTCGTCAGAAGGGTGTTCTGATCGCCTTCGCCTTCACCTTCGTCGTCATGATCGTCGGCTTCATTCCGCTGGCCGACCTCAACGAGGGCGTCGCTAACTTCTTCGACGCTGGCGCTGTCTACGACGCCGACGGTAATGCCGTCGTCCAGGGCTGGTCTGCCCTGATCACCGGCCTGCCCATTGGCCAGTGGTACTTCGACGAGGCTTCCACCTGGTTCTTCCTCATGGCCGTCCTGATCGGTATCATCGGTGGCCTGTCCGAGAAGCAGATCGTTAACACCTTCATCACCGGCGCTGCCGACATGATGTCCGTTGTTCTCGTCATCGCCCTCGCCCGTGGTATCTCCGTCCTCATGGCTAACACCGGCCTCGACGTCTTCGTCCTCGACGCTGCCGCCAATGCCCTGGCTGGCCTGTCCGGCGTGATCTTCGCTCCCATGAGCTTCCTGGTCTACTTCGGCCTGTCCTTCCTGATCCCCTCGACCTCCGGTATGGCCACCGTCTCCATGCCCATCATGGGACCGCTGGCTGTTAAGCTTGGCTTCTCGCCTGAGGTCATGGTCATGATCTTCTCCGCCGCCATCGGTGTCGTGAACCTGTTCACCCCGACCTCCGGCGCCATCATGGGCGGTCTCGCCCTGGCCAAGATCGAGTGGACGACCTGGCTCAAGTTTGCCCTTAAGCTCATCGTCGCGCTCTCCGTCGTCTGCGCCATCATCCTGACCGTCGCTTGCGTGTTGATCTAAGTACCCAACGGGTACCCCACGGAAACCTTGACGATCCTGTAAAGGATCATCTGGTCATCGTCTGTCCGGTGGGGTCAACCCACCGGTAGACTCCTACCTTTAGCCCCCTCCCGTTCCGTGCGCGGGAGGGGGCGCTCTTGTGTTCCGGCGTTTTACCAAACGCCGGAACCACTCGACGCTGCAAGCCCGCCAGAGCGGCAATCTGACGTTCAATCGTCGGGCATGGCCAAAAGGCCTATGCCCTCCTCTTTCACGTCACCTTGCTCGCTCTGGCGGGCTTTCGCTGACTTATGCTCCACCTGTGACGTTTCCATTATTGATACAAAGGCCAGGTTTGTTTGAACCAAAAAGGGGAAGTTGCGGTGGGCGTGTTTGGTTGGTGCCTGTTGATGGTCTGGGTATCGGGGAGGGCGGGCTCCGTTATAATCGCCTAGAACATTAAATGGAAACGGGACGGGAGCCATATATGCGCCAGGGTTTCGACAACGCGAAGTATATCGAGCTGCAGGCCGCTCATATTAAGGAGCGCATCTCGCAGTTTGGCGGCAAGCTGTATTTGGAGTTTGGCGGCAAGCTGTTTGACGACTATCACGCGAGCCGCGTGCTGCCGGGTTTTGAGCCGGACAGCAAGTTTCGCATGCTCAAGAGCATTGCCGACGACGTCGAGGTCATCATCGCCATTAACGCGAACCACATCGAGAAGAACAAGGCTCGCGGTGACCTGGGTATTACCTATGACGAGGACGTCTTGCGCCTGGTCGACCTGTTCCGCGGCAACGGTTTTGCTGTCGCGGCCGTGGTTATCGCCCAGTACGCCGGCCAGCCCGCCGCCGATGTGTTCCGCAATCGCCTGAACGCGCTCGGCATTCCTGCCAAGCTGCACTATCCCATCGAGGGCTATCCGCACGACGTCGACCTGATCGTGTCCGACGACGGCTATGGCAAGAACGAGTTTGTCGAGACCACTCGTCCGCTCGTCGTCGTGACAGCGCCCGGCCCTGGCTCGGGCAAGCTCGCCACCTGCCTGTCTCAGCTCTATCACGAGCACAAGCACGGCACCGCCGCCGGCTACGCCAAGTTTGAGACTTTCCCGGTCTGGAATCTGCCCCTCACGCACCCAGTCAATATCGCCTATGAGGCCGCCACGGCCGACCTCGACGATGCCAACATCATCGATTCCTTCCACTTGGAGGCCTACAACAAGACCACGGTCAACTACAACCGTGACGTCGAGGCTTTCCCGGTGGTCCGTGCCCTGATGGAAAAGATCCTGGGCAAGAGCCCCTACCAGAGCCCCACCGACATGGGCGTCAACATGGTCGGTTTTGCCATCACCGATGACGATGCCTGCCGCGACGCTTCCAAGATGGAGATCGTCCGCCGCTACTTTACCGCGGTCGAAAATGTGCGCCGTACCGGCGTGGGCGATGAGCAAGTCGACCGTCTCAAGATCATTATGAAGAAGGCTGGTATCGACAAGAATTACTCGCCGGCACGCTCGGCCGCCCTTACCAGGGAGCAGCTGACGGGTGGCCCCGTAGGCGCCATGGTCATGCCCGACGGCTCCGTGGTGACCGGCAAGACTTCCACGCGCCTGGGCGCCGCGAGCTCGCTCATCATGAATGCACTTAAGCATGTCTCGGGCGTTGACCTTGAGCTCGAGGTCATTAGCGATGAGGCGATCGAGCCTATCAGCAAGCTCAAGACGCATTTCCTGGGTAGCAAGAACCCGCGCCTGCACACCGACGAGACGCTTATGGCGCTCTCGATCACCTCAGCAACGAGCGAGACGGCGGCCCGCGTCCTTTCGGGCCTGGAGCAGCTGCGTGGCTGCGATGCCTTCTTTAGCGTGATCATCTCGCCGACGGACGAGACGGTGCTGCGCAAGCTGGGCATCAACGTGTGCTGCGAGCCCAAGTTCGAGCGCCGTGGCTTCTTCCACCGCTAAGCCTGGATAAATTGGTCTGAAAGGGGCGCATCGGATATACATTCGGTGCGCCCCTTTTATCAACAAAGCTACCGTTTAACCTAAAATTAGGCCGTTTACCTGCCTATAAGTGATTTGGGCGGTATACAATAACCCTAATTGTTTCATCCTTTTGCGGGGATGCCGCATGATGGATGTTGCCGGCCATCATGGGGTGTGCCGGTCGCGCACGGTGCAAGTGATGCCCGTGCCCGGTTTGAGGAGGCTGCCATGGCTGGCAAGGGTCGTGCGAGTGTCAACGATATGAAGCGTGTCGAGGTGCAGGTGCTGATGGAGATCGCACAACAGTCCGAAGACAACGGCGGATTTTATGGCTTTTCGCGCAAGACGCTTGCCGAGCGTGTGGGGGTGTCTCCGTATCGCGCCCGCGCGGCAATTGAGCGCTTGGAATCCGAAGACATCATTGAGGTCGTCTCGCGCTACAGCGACGACGGCGGCCAGCTCGCAAATGGTATTTGTCTTACGGAGCGTGGCGAATGGTATCTAGAGGGCATCCGTGTCGGTATGCTCGTGCAGGACTTGATCAAGGACGAAGTCGCCGATCGATAACAGCGTGCATACATAGTGGAAACGACGCCGCCTGGGCAACCGGGCGGCGTTTTGTTTCGAGATGGAGAAATGCGATTGCGCGTAAGAAAAATTGTGTGCGACGCGCGTCG
>CALJNY010000264.1 GCA_937981515.1 uncultured Collinsella sp.
GGCACGCTGGCAACCGGCGCGGCGATCCTCGTTTTTGGCAGCGCGACCGGCATCGTCCTGCTCGGCGCGGTGCTCCTGGGCTTCGTGATGGGGTTTGCCCAGCCCATCGCCACATCCTATCCGGCATATCTCACCGATGATCCCGTCGAGCTCAAAGACATCAACTCCGCCATCGCCATGTTCTCAAACGTGAGTATCATCGTTGGCCCCACGCTGGGCGGCTTTGTCGCGGCGGCTGCGTCGTCGCGTGCGGTGTTTGTGCTCATGATGCTCTTTACAGTGCTGGCACTCGTCGCCGGTTGGGGCGTTAGGCCGCAGACCAGCCATGCCGCCGGGCATACGGATGCCGATTTGGCAGAGGAAGGGGAGCGTGCGGGACAAAGCTCTAACTCCGGCACGTCCGCCCGCGTCACCTTCACGACCAGCATCAAGACGGTCTTTACCAACAGCGTCCTCGCCCTGCTCTTCTGCATCATCTTCCTCTCGAACTTTGGCTACGGCGCCTTCGATCCGCTGGAGTCGTTCTTCTACCGCGATGTCCTGCACGTCGGTGTTGAGTGGATGGGCTGGCTCTCGTCGGCCAGCGGTGTGGGCGCGGTGCTGGGCGCCGTCCTCGCGCTCCGCTTGCCGCCGCACCTGGTCAACCTTAAAACCCTGCTCGTGGCGCTCATGTCCGTGGGTCTGGGAAGCCTGCTCTACGTGGGAACGCCGTACGTGGGCGTGGCTCTCATCGGCCAGATCGCCCTGGGCATAGCTTGGGGTGTCGTCAACCCGCTCCACAACACCATCGTTCAAACGACGGCGCCGCTCGAGCAACTCGGCCGTGTGAACTCGGTCATGGGCTTTGGCAATATGTTCGCCGGCGTGGCGCCGCTGGCGATTGCCCCGTGGCTGGCGGCGACATTTGGCGTACAGCAGACGCTCATCGGGGCGGGCATGGTCGTGACGGCGGTTCCCGCGGCGTTGCTGCTGTTTGGCCGCCGGCATTTGGATCGTGCCGCAAAGCAGTAAAAACCATCACAACATTCAGCGAAAATCGCGATTTTGCCGAAAAACGTCGAATGTTGTGATGGTTTGCGCTGAGGCCCGAGCACCACAAGCCACCACAAGGGGGGGCAGGCACCTTTGTGGCGATCGGGCCCCAACGGCCTGTGCCTTGGTATACCATGTATGCCGTTCACGAATACACCCCATACCGCCGCACAACCCAGAAAGACCCCCATGGACACCACCTTTAGCCACATCAAAGCCGTGTTCTGCGATATCGACGGCACGCTGCTCACGAGCGGGCACACGGTGTCCCCGCGCACCGTGGCGGCGATCCGCGCCCTGCGCGAGCGCGGCGTACTCTTTGGCCTGTGCACCGGGCGCGATGCCCACGCGACCGAGGCCATGTACGAGCTCTGGGGCATCGAAGGTCTGGTGGACGTGCTCGTGGGCTGCGGTGGCGCCGAGGTCATCGACCGCGCGCACGACATCAACGAGCTGAGCTATCCGCTGCCAGGCGAGACCATCGCGCGCATCTGTAAGCACATGGCGGACCTTCCGGCAACGCCCGTCTGCCCCCGAGACGGCGTGTTCTATGTGCCCGAGAGCAATGCGTGCGTCGAGCACCTGTCGCGCGTCGACGGCGTGCCCTACCAGGTGGTCGATTTTGCCGAGTTTTTGCGCGAGCCGCAGCCCAAGGTGATGTTTACCATGGCGCCCGAGGCGATGCCGCAGGTCATCAAGCGGGCGTCGACATTCGCCGACGGCGCCGTTAAGGCGGCTGCTCTACAGACCACGCAGCGGCTCTACGAGTTCATGGATCCGCGCGTGTCCAAGACGCGCGGCCTTGTGCGCGTGGCGGAGCTCAACGACATGGAGCTCCAGAACATCTGCGTGTTTGGCGATGCCGATAACGACACCTGTATGGTGGCTGACGCCGGCGTGGGCGTGGCCATGGCAAATGGCAGCGACGCCACCCGTGCCGCCGCCGATTTTGTAACCGCCAGCAACGACAAAGACGGCATCGCGATCTTTATCGAGGAACATCTGCTGTAGCGCCGGGGGAGAGCCACCACAAAGGGAGCAGGCGCCTTTTGCGGTGGCCTCAGGCGATTTGGGCGAATTGATACCTAAAATCTGCGTGCAAATTCAAATTTGGTTGTATGAACATCTCGCTTCTAACCACCGATGAGTTAAAGATATTCCCATCAATTTGGTAGTCTATTCCTCCCGGTTAATGATCTACCGTTCACGGTCGATTTTCGACTGTTCACAGGACGCATGCTCTTGAGCAAAATGTTGTGCAAATAAATAAAATGCTATTAAAAAATGATAACTAGCTTAATTACCAGTAGAAATAGATATTTCATAGCGAATAAACGAAGGTTAATCCGAGCAAATGTCAAGAGAATTGAGAATTCGCTACAAAACTATCGGTATTTTTGCTTAAATGTTCAAACAATCGCTACAATATGCGCTACAAGCGTGCGCAATTACAGATTGCGCAGATACGTTTGATAGTGAAAGAGCAAGATCGCGGTCTCTTGGGGAGGAGACATCGATGAAAGCGAATTCAGAAAAAACTAAGCAGAGTAAAAAAGCGACGCGCCGCGTACTGGCAGGCGTTTTGTGCGGAGCCTCCGTGTTGAGCCTGGTACTGTCGCTCGTCATGCCTCCGATCTCGCAGGCCATCGCCAACGATGCCCAGACAGATTTTGCCGAGGAAACTGTGATGGGGGGGGGTTCCTCAACTGAGTCTACTGATGTAGACAACACCAACAACGGGGATACCGAGAACCAGAATAGTGACGACGCAGAGGGTGGCGAAGCCGACCCCTCAAATGGTGTTGAGCAGGGTCAGTCTGGGGATCAACCTGAGGGTAAGCTGCAGGTCGAAGATAACGAGCCGGCAGATGGCAACGCTGTGATGGCGGCCACGGAAGGCGAGCAAACCGAAGCGGCGCCCGACGAGATAAAAAACGTTGACGAATTAAAAACCAAGTTGGCGAATGCAAGCGGTGTTGCTAGCTTCAAGCTTATGAATGATGTCGAGACCGGCGAGATAATCACGCTTAGCAAGGACGGCAGCAAAATCACGCTGGATCTAAACGGCCATAAGATTAAGCATACGAGTTCAAATCAGCCTCTGTTCAATATCACCGGCGGCGCGACGCTGACCGTCAAGGACAGCCAGCAAGCTGCCGCGACAGAGATCTCGGCTAATCAAGAAAACAAATGGAGCAATCTCGCTTCAATGGAATACGGCGATTCTAACATCCCGACCAAGCTTACCTATTACGTAACCGAATCGGTCGCAAGCGGAACCGGTACAAACGAAACTCTTAAAGCGTATGAGGCTGGTATCAAGGGTGCCATTGTGGCTTGCGGCGGCAATGCCAACCTGAAGCTCATTAATCTCTACGCAACTAACGGCAAGGGCGGTACGTTCAACCTCGAGAGTGGCGTGATTACGCAACAGCAACAGAGCAGTGCCACGCAACAGCAACAGAGCAGTGTCAGCAGTTTGGTTTATGCCGAAAACGGCTCTTCCGTCAACATGCGTGGCGGCTATATATGCGGCGCTTCTGGCTCGGGCGCGGGCGGTGGAATCGAAGTGCGCTATAACTCAAGCCTTAGCATCTCCAATGGCGTAATTGCGGGCAATAGTGCTCCGAGTGGCGGCGGTGTGTATGCTGAAGGCTCCACGGTTAAGGTGACCGGCGGCACAATCTCCGGCAATAGAACGCTAGAGAACACTCCCGGATTCGGCGGTGGCGTCATGGTCGTGGGCGGTAGTATTGCTGTTTCTGGTGGTTTCATCACTAACAATAAATACGCCAAGTTTTGCGGCGAGGATGGCCAGGGTGGCCATGGCGGCGCTGGGCTTGCTGCCAATAACGGCGCCCATGTCACCATTTCTGGTGGCCAGATTACTGGCAACTATTCCGAGGAAGCTGGCGGCGGCGTTTACGTTACCAATATTTTTCAACATGATAGGGCATGGCTCGACATTAAAGGAGGAATTATTGCCTCTAACGTGAGCTACCGATCTGAAGGTGCCGGCATCCGAGTGTGCCAGATGATTGACGCGATGATAAGTGGAGCGTCAAAAGATAGCCCAGTCTACATCACTAATAACCACTGCATGTCTCGCTTTGACTGGGGCGGCGGCGGCATCTTTGTTCAGGGTGATTCGAATGTTGCAGCATCTAATGCTGGCAGGCTCTTTGTGTACAATTCGTACATTAGCGCCAATACAGCTGGCGGCTACGGCGGCGGCGTTGCAGTCTGCCCCACGGGCAAGACGTTG
>CALJNY010000265.1 GCA_937981515.1 uncultured Collinsella sp.
ATGGCGGTTTGCCTGGCGCCGACGGTTGTTGTGACGGCGGCGTTTGCCCTAGGGTTTGCGCTCTCGGGCTATCCGCTGCTGTGCTACCTGGCGGCTGGTCTGCACTTGTCGGGCTGTGTGGGCGATTGGTATTACGTGCGAACCATTCTGCGCGACCGTCGCATTGTCGCCTGCGAGGACACGTCCTTTGGCGTGCGCTTTTTTGGTCAGTAGTCTTTTTGGGACGGGGCTATTTTGACTACTTTTTGGAGATGGGTATTTTTGACTGCTTTACGTCAAAAGTAGTCAAAATAGCCCCGTCCCAAAAAGACTACTTATTGTGGGGGAGGAGATGTTGATGAAGCCGTTGCTGCTGCATGCTTGCTGTGCGCCGTGTTCGCTCGAGCCGGTCCGCCTGCTGCGCGAGGAGGGGTTTGAGCCCACGATTTGCTGGACCAACCCCAATATTCAGCCGCGCGATGAATGGCAGCGCCGCTTGGACGAGCTGCGCCGGTGGTGTGCCGACGGCGGCATCGAGCTTATCGAGGCAGGGGAGGACCGCGAGCGCTGGGAGACCGGCGTGGCACCGCTGGGTGCCGATCGACCCCGTCGCTGTCGTGCGTGCTATGCCTTGCGCTTGACTGAGGCGTGCCGTGTGGCCCAGGAGCGCGGGTTTGAGTTTGTGGGCACGACGCTCGCCGTCTCGCCGTATCAGCTGTTCGACACCTGCAATGATGTGTTGGAGCGTTTGGCTGCCGCCCGCGGTCTCACTCCGGTGATTCGCGATTTTCGCCCGTATTACCCCGAGGCGACACGCCGTTCGCGCGAGCTTGGCATGTATCGGCAGAATTATTGCGGCTGCCGATTCTCGGCCGTCGAGGCGGCCATGGACCGCGCCCGCATTCGCGACGAGCGCAAGGCTGCCAAAAAGTAGTTCATTTGAGACGTCAGCCTGCTAGGATGTAGAGCGGAATTTGGCTATATAAGGAGTATCCGACGTGTCTATGCGTACCGATGATTTTGACTACAACCTTCCTGAGGAACTGATCGCCCAGGCTCCTGCCGAGCCGCGTGACTCCTGCCGCCTACTGGTGGTGGATCGCAAGGGCTCCCAGGCGGGAACGCCGCTGGAGCACGGCGGTACCGTTGAGCACCGCATCTTCCGCGACATCATCGACTATATCGAGCCGGGCGATGTGCTCGTCATCAACAAGACGCGCGTGATGCCGGCCCGCCTGATCGGTCGCAAAGCCGGCTCGGGCGGCGTGGTCGAGACGCTGCTGCTCAAGCGCCGCGAGGACGTGGATCCGCTGGGCCACGTTTGGGAGTGCTTGGTCAAGCCGGGCAAGCGCCTAAAGCCCGGCGCTCAGATTGAGTATCGCGCCGGTGGCGCCCATGCGCCCGAGGGCGCGCCCGTGGTGCTGACGGCCGAGGTCATCGACTTTGTCACCGATAGCCGCGGTGGCCGCCTGGTGCGCTTTGAGCCGGCCGGTTGCAATGCCGCCGGCGACCCGCGCACGCTCGACGAGGCCATTCACGCCGCCGGTCACGTGCCGCTGCCGCCCTACATTACCGATTACGAGGGCGATCCCGAGAAGTACCAGACCGTCTACGCCATGAAGGAAGAGCACTCGGCTGCCGCTCCTACGGCGGGCTTGCACTTTACCCCCGAGCTTATGGCCGCTATCGAGGCCAAGGGCGCGAAGTTTGCCGCCGTCGAGCTCGAAGTGGGCATCGATACCTTCCGTCTGGTGGAGGAGGACGATCCCACGCAGCATGTGATGCACACCGAGCGCTACCACGTATCGCAGGAGGTGGTCGATGCCGTGCATAAGGCTAAGGCCGAGGGGCATCGCGTGATTGCCGTTGGTACTACCGCGGTGCGCTCGCTCGAGAGCGCGTTTGACGCCGATGCGCCGGTGTCCGATCCGGCTGTGACGGCGCGCTATTTTGAGGGGCGTGAGGACGGCGCCGACACGCTCGGCCGCGGTGACATCGTGGTGCGCGAGAACGCGACGACGCAGCTCTACCTCATGCCCGGCTCGACCTATCACGTGGTCGACGCGCTGATCACGAACTTCCACGTGCCGCGCTCCACGCTCATGATGCTCGTGAGCGCGCTTGCCTCCCGCGACCAGATCATGGATGCCTACGCCGCCGCCATCGAGGAGCGCTACCGCTTCTTCAGCTTTGGTGACGCGATGCTCATTTGTTAGTTACGCGGTTCTACGAACCGCGTAACTGCTCGACGCTGCAAACGCCCCTAAGCGGCAATCTGACGTTCAATCGTCGGGCATGACCAGAAGGTCAATGCCCTCCTCTTTCACGTCACCTTGCTCGCTTAGGGGCGTTTTCGCTGTCAGCGCCAAAACATCGGCGTTGCCGTGGTTGTTGCTGTAGTCATTGGGGACGTTCTTAAATGACTAGTCAAAGGGGACACTCTTGCGGCGCTTGGCACTTGACTAGTCGTTGGGGACTTTCTTGTTCGACTAGTCGTTTAAGAACGTCCCCAACGACTACCTTGCGGCAATCTAATAAGTTGCGGTGAGATAGTTCTTGAATTGGCCTTTTTGAGGGCTCAACAGGAACTATCTCACCGCAACTGCGTTGGGGCGTTTTTGGCAACCGGCTTACTTGCTCGCGAACAGCCAGATTGCGATGATCGCCAGGATTGTGGCGATGATGCAGGCGATGGCTCCGGTGAATTTGACGCGTGAGTCGCGGGTTCGCTTGCGCACGTCGTCTTCGGCGGCCTCGAGTTGGGCAACTTCGCGCTCGGTCTCGGTATGCTCGGCCTTGTCGCGTGCCAAGGACCCGGCGAGCGATTCGGTGATCTCGGGATGGTCGTGCACCTCGGTCGCCTGCTCGATAATCGACTGCGCATGTGCGGCGTCCGCTTGGGCGTTGGCGATGGCCTGCTCTTGCTCGCGGCGTGCCTTGTCCTGCGTGGCGATCTTTTCGCGCAGCTCGCGCTGGCGCGTCGCGGCGGCAGTTTTTGCGGACTGCAGCTCGTCGCGCGCGGCATCTGCCTCAGCCGTTACGGCCTGGTGCGCGCGTTTAGCGTCGGCGATGGGGGCCTGTGCCTGCTCGACGGCCTGCTCGGCGGCGGCAAGTGAATGCTCAAGATCGGCAGTCACTTGCGGAATATCTTCCTCGGCCTTGCGGAGGGCGTCGGCAGCGTCGGAGATTTGCATAGACAACTCGTTGGTGCGTACGGTGTAATTGGCGGGATTTGCCGAAGGGTTGCGCTGCAGCTCGGCATACTCGCGACGCAAGGTCTCGAGCTGTGCGCGCGTAGCATCGGCAGTTTGTCGTGCGGCGGCGACACCGGCATTGCGCTCAGCCTTCACTTTGTCGCGGATACGCTTGGAATCCTCAAGGCGACGAACGAGGCGGTTGCCGGTCTCGCGCGAGCTCGCCTCGCGGGCTTCCACGGCGTCGAGTGCAGCCTTCAGGCGGAGCTCGGTCGCATCGTCCTCTGCCTTCATTTGCTCGAGCTGGCCCTTGAGCTCCGTCGCTTTGGCGGCATGGGCATCACGGTTAATTTCAGCTGCCGCAGCGGTCTTCTGTGCCGCGGCAATCGCCTGGCGTTGATCGGCGATGATCTGATCGTAGCGGTCTGCGATGTCCTGGCGCGTCTCGAGCTCCTCTGCCTGGTCGGCGATGCGCTGCTCAAGCTCAGCTAAATGGGCGCGGGCATCGGCGAGCGCCTTTTTGGCGGCGTTCATCTCGCGCATGGCCGACGCGCCCTGGGCGATAAAAGTGCCCACGGCGTTAGCGGTGTTTGAGACGGCGCTCCCCAGGTCGCGACTCGTGGCGGGAGCATGCGGGGTGGTCGGGTGCGCGGCCTCGGCGGCATTCGTGTCGGCAGTCTGCGGCGCGGCGATATTGCCGGTGCCGCCTTCGATCACGGAAAAGCCCGCTGCGTGCGGGTCGACCGCATCGGCGCCGATCGTGGGGTGCTCGAGTTGCAGGAACGAGGGCATGGTGCTGCCCTGGTCGGCAACCGGGGTCTCGCCGGGCACAAACGTCGAGGCAGCCTCGGCGGCTTCCTCCTCCTCGGCGTCGACATCGGCATCGGCGACAGCGTCTTTCATCGCTTTGACGGCATCCATCATGGAGTCCATGACGGCGTCGAGCTCTTCTTCCGAAGACACCTCGATGGGGCCCGCTGCTTGCGGAGCGTTCTCGGCCTTGGGTTCAGTATCGCTTGGGTCCGGCTGCTCTAGCTGCTCTCCTTTGCCTTGATCTGCGGCAACATTTGCGTCTCCGGCCTCGTCTGCGGCGGCAGGAGCCTCCTCGACAGCGGCATCAATGCCGCCATCGCTGCTGGTAGAAGTATCGCAGTCGTCAATGGTGTCTGCGGAATCATCAATATGCTGTTGAGTCTGGGGGTCCAGCTCGTCTGTCATAGGCATGTGCTCCTCATCGTTGTTTGTCACCCTATGATAAAGTCTCGCGCCGACATCCCGCGCCCCGCAGCAAAGTTTCAAAACGTGTTCGATGGCTAGCGTCGATAGCAAAAACTCGGCCACTTTATCCAGTTTGTACTTGACAATCCCTTCACCGAAAGACGTTATGCCGTTCGCCTGCCGAGGCCTTTTCTTTTCACTTGAACACGCTAAAGTTGCATCTCAGCTTTTGGCGCGTTTATTTTGGATGCGCGCAGTCGGCGGGCGTGCCCGTCGCGATTTTGAAAGGACTTCGTATGGGACTTTTCACTGGTAAGACCGTGATCGTCACCGGCGGCGGCAAGGCCACGCTTAAGGACGGTTCCGCCGGCTCCATCGGCTACGGCATCGATATCGCTTTTGCCAAGGAGGGCGCGAACCTCGTTATCACCGGTCGTAACGTCGCCAAGCTCGAGGCCGCCAAGGAGTCTCTTGAGGCTGAGTACGGTGTCAAGGTTCTGCCTGTTCAGGCCGATGTCTCGGCTGGTCAGGACAACGAGGCTGTCGTCCAGAACGTCATCGACAAGGCGATTGAGGAGTTCGGTCGCATCGACGCCGTCGTCAACAACGCTCAGGCCAGTGCCTCGGGCGTGACCATCGCCGACCACACTATGGACCAGTTTAACCTGGCCATTTACTCTGGCCTGTATGCAACCTATCTGTATATGCAGAAGGCCTATCCGCACCTGAAGGAGACCAAGGGCTCCGTGGTCAACTTTGCCTCGGGCGCCGGCCTGTTTGGCAACTACGGCCAGTGCAGCTACGCCGCCGCCAAGGAAGGCATCCGCGGCTTGACCCGCGTTGCCGCCAACGAGTGGGGCAAGGACGGCATCAACGTCAACATTGTGTGCCCGCTTGCCTGGACTGCTGCGCTCGAGAACTTCCAGGACGCCTATCCCGAGGCGTTTAAGGCCAACGTCCACATGCCGCCGGCAGGCCACTACGGCGACGTCGAGAAGGAGATCGGCCGCGTGGTCGTTCAGCTCTGCGGCCCCGACTTTAAGTATATGAACGGCGAGACCGTCACCCTCGAGGGCGGCATGGGCCAGCGGCCTTAGGGGTTACGGCGTTTTGCCAAACGCCGTAACGGGCCGACGCTGCGCGGTCACCAGAGCGACAATTTGTCATTCAAAGAGGGCGGCATGACCAGAAGGTCTATGCCGCCCTCTTTTCATGCCAACTTGTTCGCTCTGGCGACCGCTCGCTGACGTTGCCAGAGCATCGGTGTTGCCTTTGTTGATGTAGTCGTTGGGGACGTTCTTAAATGACTAGTCGAAGGGGACACTCTTGCCGGCACTTGGGGACAGTTCCTAAGTGCCGGCAGATTGGGACACTCCTTTGCAAGATGGCGCTGAAGACTGTCCCCGACGGCTAGTCGTTTAAGAACGTCCCCAACGACTATGACCCCTTTGCATCAGTTTCTGTCGAGTCGGTGCTTCTTGCGGGTTGCCCGTATAATGGTTTGCGTATGAACCGCAACCAAGGAGTTCCAGTTTATGGACCAGAATCTCTTTAAATTCGACCTGATCGCCGAGGACCCGACGACGCACGCGCGCGCCGGCGTGCTGCACACCCCGCACGGCGACATCGAGACACCGATCTTTATGCCCGTGGGTACCAAGGCAAACGTCAAGGGCATCCCCACCGAGACCGTCAAGCAGCTCGGCGCCCAGATTGTGCTTGCCAACACCTATCACCTGTCCATGCGTCCCGGCGAGGACACCATCGCCGAGCTGGGCGGCCTGCACAAGTTTATGAACTGGCACGGCCCCATTCTTACCGACTCGGGCGGCTTCCAGGTGTTCAGCCACAACGACGCCGTCAAGCTCACCGACGAGGGCGTGCGCTTTATCGTCAACGACTACGACGGTCGCCACGTGTTCTGGACGCCCGAGGACAACATGGAAATCGCCATGAAGCTCGGCTCCGATATCTGCATGCAGCTGGACCAGTGCCCGGGCTATCCCGCCACGCGCGCCTACGTTGAGCGCGCGGTGGAGCTGTCGAGTATGTGGGCCGAGCGCTGCTATAAGGCCCACACCCGTGATGACCAGGCACTCTTTGGCATCGTCCAGGGCGGCATGCATCTGGACCTGCGCCTGCGATCGCTGCGCCACCTGGAGGAGTGCGGCGACTTCCCCGGTTACGGCATCGGCGGCTACTCGGTGGGCGAGGACCACGAGACCATGTTCGAGACGCTGGCGCCGCTGGTTTCCGAGTACATGCCTAAGCACAAGCCGCGCTACCTCATGGGCGTCGGCAACCCTACCACGCTCGTGCGCGGCGTGGGCGTGGGTATCGACATGTTCGACTGCGTGCTGCCGACGCGCACCGGCCGCATGGGTACGGCGTTCTCCAGCGAGGGTCGCCTTAACTTCCGTAACGCGCGCTTTGCGCACGACGACGGCCCTATCGACCCCACCTGCACCTGCCCGGTGTGCACGGGCGGCTACAGCCGTGCGCTCATCCGTCACATGGTCACGCAGAAGGAGATGCTCGGCGGTATTCTGCTGTCGATGCACAACATCTACTACCTGCTCAACCTTATGCAGCGTGCCCGCCAGGCCATTATCGAGGGTCGCTACGGCGCGTTTGTGAGCGACTGGATGAACAGCCCTGCGGCGGTGGATTACTAAGAGCGGCGCGGGCGCTTGTGGGGGCGTTCGCGCGGTGTCGAGATCGTGTGCCAATCGACCGCGCGCAACCGGCGCCGGGCATCGCATGCGCCGGCATCGGTTGCCCGACCGCTGACCGATAGCTTGCAAGCGCTTGATGCATCGTGGGTACCATACCGAATAGTTGATGTTCGGGCGGGTGTTTGGCGCATGGCGTCGACCCCGCCCGTTTCTATTTTCGATAGGAGTATCCCATGATTAAGAATGAGAGCGTCGAGGGCGAGCCGGCATACGACGAGACGTACCGCCGCGGTCCCGTGGTCATGCGCGGCCCTATGATTCCCAAGGACAACACCTACGCCAACCTGCTGGCGCCCGAGGAGTCGACCGACTGGCTGCATGCTGATCCGTGGCGCGTGCTGCGCATCCAGGCCGAGTTTGTCGACGGCTTTGGCGCGCTTGCCGAGCTCGGACCTGCGGTGACCATCTTCGGTAGCGCCCGCACGCCCAAGACCGATCCGCTCTACAAGGCGGCGCGCACCGTCGGGCGTAAGATTGCCCAGCGCGGCGTGGCGGTCATCACTGGTGGCGGCCCCGGTATCATGGAAGCGGCCAACAGGGGAGCGGCGAGCGTCAACGGCAAGTCAGTTGGCCTGGGCATCGAATTGCCGCACGAGCACGGGCTCAACAAATACGTGAACCTCGGCATGGACTTCCGTTACTT
>CALJNY010000266.1 GCA_937981515.1 uncultured Collinsella sp.
GGGCAATGTCGACGGATGGGCGCAGCGGAGTACGTCGCTTCATAATGCAATCACCTTTCCCGAGACGCAGGCGTATCTGATTCGTGTCAATAATGCCTGGGTTCGCTATAAGACCCTCTATCCCGATCGGTTCGTATAGGACTATGCCTGCCGCCTGCGTATACTGCAGATATATGAGTTAGGAGTATCCATGGCGGAATTTGAAGTTGAGCGTGTTGGAGGAGAGCTCAAACGTTTTGGCGTTGAGGGCTCTGAGGTGCCGTTTAAGGTCGTGTCTCCATACGATCCCGCTGGTTCCCAGCCTAAGGCCATTGAGTCGCTTGTGCGGGGTGTGAGGGACGGAGATCGCTATCAAGTTTTGCTGGGCGTGACTGGTTCGGGCAAGACCTTCACGATGGCTAAGACTATTGAGGCCCTGGGGAAGCCGACGTTGGTCATGGCTCCCAATAAAACGCTTGCCGCTCAGCTCGCGAGCGAGCTCAAGGAATTCTTCCCTGACAACGCCGTGGTCTATTTTGTGTCGTACTACGATTACTATCAACCCGAAGCGTATGTGCCGCAAAGCGATACGTATATCGAGAAGGATTCCTCGATTAACGAAGAGGTCGAGATGCTGCGTCATCAGGCGACTGCATCGCTGCTATCTCGACGCGATGTGATCGTCGTCGCATCGGTCTCGTGTATCTATGGCATTGGCTCTCCCGAGGACTATGCTGGCCTAGCTCCGAACGTCGACAAGAAGGTGCCGCTCGAGCGCGATGACTTTATCCATGCGCTTATCGATATCCAGTACGATCGCAATGACTATGATTTGGCACGTGGCACTTTCCGCGTGCGCGGCGATGTCGTCGACGTGTATCCGCCCTATGCCGAGCATCCGTTGCGGTTTGAGTTCTTTGGCGACGAGGTCGAGCTGATTGCCGAGATCGATGAGGTCACCGGCGAGATGCTGCGTGAGTACGAGGCCATTCCCGTGTGGCCGGCCTCGCACTACGTGACTGAGAAGCCTAAGGTCAAAGCGGCTCTGAAATCAATCAGTGAAGAGTGCGAGAAGCGTGTGGCCGAGCTCAAGGCGACTGATAAGCTGCTCGAGGCACAGCGTCTGCAGCAGCGCACCGATTATGATCTTGAGATGCTCGAGACGATGGGCTTTTGCAACGGCATCGAGAACTACTCGCGTCATCTGGATGGTCGAAAACCGGGCGAGCCGCCGTTTACCCTGATCGATTACTTTCCTAAGGATATGCTCTGCATCATCGATGAGAGCCATGTGACGGTGCCGCAGATCCGCGGCATGCACGAAGGTGACCGCTCGCGTAAGGTGACGCTGGTGGAGCATGGTTTTCGTCTGCCTTCGGCACTCGATAACCGCCCGCTTCGTTTCGATGAGTTTGAGGCGAGGATTCCCCAGTTCATCTACGTTTCGGCCACTCCGGGCGACTATGAGCTGCGGGTTAGTCAGAACGACGTTGAGCAGATCATTCGTCCGACCGGCCTGCTCGATCCCAAGATCGATGTGCGACCGGTCCGAGGCCAGATTGACGATCTTGAGGACGAGATTCGCGAGCGCGTGGCCCGCAAGGAGCGCGTGCTGGTGACCACGCTCACCAAGCGCATGGCCGAGGATCTGACCGACCATCTGCTTGATGCCGGCATTAAGGTCAACTACATGCATTCCGATACAGCGACGATGGACCGTGTCGAGATCCTGCGAACGCTGCGCGAGGGAAAGATCGATGTTCTCGTTGGCATCAACCTGCTCCGCGAGGGTCTAGACCTTCCCGAGGTCTCGCTGGTGGCAATTCTCGACGCTGACAAGGAAGGTTTCTTGCGCAATCGCCGTTCGTTGATTCAGACGATTGGCCGTGCGGCCCGTAATGCCGACGGCGAGGTCATCATGTATGCAGACGTTGTGACCGATTCGATGAAAGAAGCCATCGAGGAGACGCAGCGCCGTCGCGAGATTCAGATGGCATATAACGAAGAGCATGGCATTGTGCCCAAGACGGTCCGCAAGGCCATTAACGACATTTCGAGCTTTATTGCCGAGGCCGAAAAGACTGTGGGCTCGAAGGGACGCTCGAGAGGCGATTCGCTGGGTCACGGTGCGTTCTATACGCCCGACGAAAACGGCGAGGGCGCCGCGCCGGAGACGGTGACGCCCGAGCAGACGCTTGCCGAGCAGCTGGAAGGGCTGCCGCATGACGAGCTCGTGCGGATCGTCGAGACCATGGAGGAAGACATGCGCAACGCTTCCGCCGCCATGGACTTTGAGGAGGCGGCGCGTCTGCGCGATGCCGTCGTTCAGATTCGGGCGATGCTTGAGGGCGCATCTGAGGACGAAACGATCGAGCGTTTGCGTTCGCAGGCTCGCAAGGGCTCTACCTTTGCTTCGGGCAGAAAACGCCAGGGTGCACGATTCAGAAAGTAGCGAACAGGCCCCGAGTTCCCTGTGGAGCTCGGGGCCTGTGTCGTTCGGACGCGGGAGTTCGTGCACTAGAGGTCTGCTATCAGCTCCTCAGCGCAACGGATGCCGTCGGTGGCGGCACTCATGATGCCGCCGGCATATCCGGCACCCTCGCCGCAAGGGTAAAGGCCCGGAGTCGACGCGGCGTGGCATGTTCGATCGCGGGTGACGGTGACCGGGGAGCTCGAACGCGTCTCCACGCCAGTGAGGACCGCATCGGGGCGGTCATAGCCACGCAGTTTCTTACCGAGCAGGGGAATTCCCAAACGAAGTGATTCGACGATATGCCGCGGGAGGGCATCGTCGATCGCCGTCCAGGTCACGCCAAGTGGATAGGTCGGTTTTACCTTTCCGGGTGCCGTGCTGGCGCGCCCGGCAAGGAAATCCCCGACGAGCTGTGCCGGCGCGTTCCAGTTGGAGCCGCCCAGGCGATAAGCGGCTCGCTCGCAGGCGCGCTGGAGCTCAATGCCTGCGAGCGGATCATCGCCGGGAAGGTCGTCAGGTGTGACGTTAACGAGTAGGGCGGCATTCGCGTTGCGCCCGTCGCGCGCATTGAGGCTGGCGCCGTTGACGCACAGATGGCCTTGCTCGGAAGAGGCCGCGACAACCTGTCCTCCGGGGCACATGCAAAACGAGAACACACTGCGGCCGTTGGGGAGATGGGCGACAAGCTTGTAGGGGGCTGCTCCGAGTGCCGGGTGCCCCGCCGAAGGGCCATATTGGGCACGGTCGATGTCGCGCTGTGGATGCTCGATGCGCACACCCATGGCAAAGGTCTTTTGCGCGAGGGTAACGTTATGTTCTTTGAGAAGCTCGAATACGTCGCGGGCGGAATGGCCGCACGCGAGAATGAGGTGCTTTGTGGCGATTGTCTCGCTTGTGGTCTCTTGGGGCGGTTGGACATCGACGCCGGTGATGGCGCCAGATCCATCGGTTCGAATATTGACGAGCTTTGTTCGATAGCGGACGGTTCCACCGAGCTGCTCGATGCGCTGAGAAATGTTGGTGACGACGGTGGGGAGGATGTCGGAGCCAATGTGCGGCTTGGCGTCCCACAGGATGTCGCGAGGTGAGCCCGCTTCGACGAAGGTCTCAAGAATCAGCCGATGGGCAGGATTCTTGGTTCCCGTGTTGAGCTTGCCGTCCGAGAAGGTCCCTGCGCCGCCCAGGCCAAATTGGATATTGCTTTCGGGGTCGAGGATACGCTCCTTAAGAAAGAGATCAATCGCTTCCGAGCGGCGAAGTGCGGGGTCGCCTCGCTCGATGAGCAGGGGTTTAAGGCCCGCTTCGGCAAGGGTGAGGGCGGCGAAGAGACCGGCGCAACCGGCGCCGACAACGACGGGACGCCCCTTGGGTGCATTCGGGACAGGGTTGGGGAATGAAGGAGCCTCGCCGTCTACTATGCGGATGCGCGAGCGGTCGCGCTCGGCGACACGGTCGACCACCTCCTGCTCGAGTCGAGAGCTTGTCAGCTCAACTCGAAAGCTCAAAATAAAATGGACATCTCGCTTTTTACGGGCGTCGATTGACTTGCGATGGAGCTCAATAGCTTTAATCTGGGAATCCTCGCATCGCAGGGCTCGTTTGACGGCACGTCTACCAATAGCAAGGCAGGCAGTTTCGTCGCCGGCCTCATCGAGTGACGCGTGGACTTGGGTGATTTCGATCATCGAGGTCTCCTTAGATGCAAGAAAGAGGCCGCCCGGTGTCCCAGACGGCCCGAATGCGTTTTGATTATAGACTGCGCGGCTATAGGCTGCTTGCAGCGCGAATACCCGAGATCCAAGCCCACGCAAGGTTGAAACCGCCGCAATCGGCATCGATGTCGAGCGCCTCGCCACAGATGTAAAGTGGGGCGCCTGCCGCGTTGCTCACGCAGAGGTTGGGAGCTGAGACGCTCTCGATGGGTACGCCGCCGCGCGTGACCTGGGCCGAACGCTCCTCTGTCGTTTCCTCGACGAGCAGCTTAAAGTGCTTGAGGATTGAGACCAGATGGATGACGTCGTGCGACTCGGGGTGGCACTGTTCGAATGCGGTGCAGACAACGTGAGAGAACTGCGGGGCGAGCATGCCGTCGAGCCAGCGGGGGTCGCGGGGCGAAAAGCCGCCGAGCAACTCAACTCGCTGGTTGAGCAAATCGAGCAACTCGTCTTTTGAGAGGTCGGGGAAAACGTCGAGCAGAATCGTGTCGCCGCGCTGGACGCGACGGGAGAGGTTAAAGGCGGCAACGCCCGAGATGCCAAAGGTTCGGAAGAGCACTTCGCCGTCTTCGCGCCAGAGTTCCTCGTGATTGCGGGTGAGCGTCAAACGGGCGCGGACGCGCAGGCCATCCAGCGTATTGAGCGCAATCTGGTCGCCGAAGACCGATGCCGACACGGGGCAGAGGACGGGGCGCTGCGGTGTGAGGGAAAGATTGAACGTCTTCGCGATGTCGGCGGGGTTGCCGCCCGTAGCGATAATTACGGCCTTTGCCTGCAGCGTCTCGTTCGTGCGAGGGGTGTCGGCGAGCGCCTTCCGAAGCGAGCGGACCTCCGATTTTCGGTCGTCGTGCTTTTTTGCCTTGAGTGCTCGCGTGGGACGGTCTATTTTGAGCACCCAGCCCTCGGGGCCTTTGAATGCCGAGGCAACGTTTGCTCCACAGATCAAGGTGACACCCAGGTGATTGCAAGCGTTGAGAAGCGCATCGCGCACCGATTCGGCACGAAGGGAGCGCGGATACAGCCGGCCCTCCTCGGAGGTCGTCATGATGCCCAGCGAGGAGAAGAAACTGCCGAGCTCTTGCTCAGGCTGGGGACCCATGACGGATTCGACGAATGCGGGGCGGTTGTATCGCTGGAAATCAATTGATTCGTTGGAAAGGTTGCAGCGGCCGTTGCCGGTCGCAAGGAGTTTAAGGCCGCAGGCAACATCGCGCTCAACGATGCAGACGCTTTTGCCTGCGCGTGCGGCCGTAATGGCGGCGGCGAGACCCGAGGCCCCGCCGCCGATTACCAAGACGTCATAGGAGGCGTTTGCGTTCACTTAGGCCTCGGCGGTCTCGTGCGGGGCAATGGCCTCGACGGCAGAGACGGCTTGGGGCAGCATACCGTCGGGCAGTGCGGTCTCAACCTCGCCCTTGTCGCAAGCCTCGGCGAGTGCCGGATTGATGGGAAGCTGCCCTAGGATCTCGAGGTTGTAGCGCTCGGCGACCTCGGGGAGCTTGCTCTTGCCAAAGACCTCTATCTTCTTGCCGCAATCGGGGCACTCGATATAGCTCATGTTTTCGACGATTCCCAGAATGGGGACGTTCATCTTCTCGGCCATGTTGACCGCCTTGGCGACGATCATCGAGACCAGATCCTGCGGGCTCGTGACGATGACGATGCCATCGACGGGCAGCGACTGGAAGACCGTGAGGGCGACGTCGCCCGTTCCCGGAGGCATGTCGACCAGCAGGTAGTCGATGGGGCCCCATGAGGTTTCGCTCCAGAACTGCCTGATAGCACCCGCGATAACCGGACCGCGCCAGAGGACGGGGTCGGTTTCGTTTTGGAGCAGCAGGTTAGAGCTCATAACCTTGACGCCGTGCTCGGAGATTTCGGGCAGCATAAGGTTGCCGAGGGCATGGACGTGACGTCCGCTCATGCCGAACATCTTAGGGATAGAGGGGCCGGTAATATCGGCATCGAGGACGCCGACCTTGTGACCGTGGCGGGAAAGCTCCGTGGCGATGGCGCCGGTGACGAATGACTTGCCGACGCCGCCCTTACCGGAAAGCACGGCAATAACGCGCTTGACCTCGGACAGCGTATTCTCCTCAAATTGCGACGGCGACGTTTGCCCGCCGGCTGCCTGTGCGTGCTCGCAACCCATGTATGACTCCTTTGTATATGTTGGGGCCGGAGCCCCGCGGTGTGACACGAGCGTCATTGTACCCTCGTTTGCGAGCGGGAGTCATTCATGATGCGTGGTAGGCGATCGGCGGTATTCGAAAGGACGGACCGAGCGTGCAGTCTGCGGCGTCAGACAACGCAAAAGGTCTGCGAATCTTGTATTACGAACATCTGTGCGCGTCGAGTGCGCTAAACTCATCGTCAGTGTGATTTGAAGTTGTAGGAGGCAAGGAGCTTCCATGTCTGATTCTTCTATCGTTATTCGCGGCGCGCGCGAGCATAACCTGCGCGATATCGATGTTTCCATTCCGCGTGACCAGCTCGTGGTCATAACCGGTCTTTCCGGATCGGGCAAGAGCTCACTGGCGTTCGATACCATCTATGCCGAGGGCCAGCGCCGTTACGTCGAGAGCCTTTCGAGCTATGCGCGTCAGTTTTTGGGCCAGATGGACAAGCCCGATCTGGACTCGATTGACGGCCTGTCGCCGGCTGTGTCGATCGATCAGAAGACGACGTCCAAAAACCCACGCTCGACGGTGGGCACCGTAACCGAGATTTACGACTATCTGCGTCTGCTGTTTGCTCGCGTGGGAACGCCGCACTGTCCTGAGTGCGGTCGTGTCATTGAGCGTCAGACGACCGATCAGGTCGCCGATAAGGTACTGGCGGCGGGGGAGGGCCGTCGCGCGTTTGTGTTGGCGCCGGTGGTTCGTGGACGCAAGGGCGAATATGCCAAGCTGTTTGAGGACCTGCGTGCGGAGGGCTTCAGCCGTGTGCGCGTCGACGGCGAGGTGCGCTCGCTTGACGACCCTATCGACCTGGACAAGAAGTTCAAACACGACATTGAGGTCGTGGTCGACCGTATCGTGATTCGAGAGAACTCCCTGGGTCGCATTGCCGAGTCCGTTGAGCAGGCGACGGCACTGGCGTACGGTAACGTGAACGTGTACATGCTGCCCGACCGCAACGCTCCCGATGGAACCGAGGGCGAGCTGCTGGAGTATTCGCTGGCACTGGCGTGCCCGGAGCACGGGCATTCCATCGACGACCTGCAGCCGCGCGATTTCTCATTCAACGCGCCCTATGGTGCATGTCCCGAGTGCGATGGCCTGGGCTTTAAAAAGACAGTCGATGCCGAGGCGCTGATTGAAGACCCCTCAAAGTCGATTGCCGACGGAGTCTTTGGCAG
Organism: uncultured Collinsella sp.; assembly: GCA_937981515.1. Taxonomy (GTDB): domain Bacteria; phylum Actinomycetota; class Coriobacteriia; order Coriobacteriales; family Coriobacteriaceae; genus Collinsella. The sequence goes on from CALJNY010000266.1 coordinate 7,529, forward strand.
CCTGTTCGGCAATTCCAACTATTATCCGCAGATTTTTGCTGCGGTCTGCAAACACTTTAAGGTGAGTGCCGAGACGCCATGGGAGGACCTGCCCCCACGGGTGCGTCGTGCGTTTTTGGATGGCATGGGCGACACGAAGATTTCGGTCGACTATCAAAAGCTCGATGGGCGTCGCAGCCAGTGGGACACTAAGTTCTCGGGCGTGCGCAACATCCTGTACGAGCGCTACAACGAGACGACGAACGAGAACACCAGAGCTCGCTTGGAGAAGTACATTCGCGAAGAGCCATGCTCGAGCTGTCACGGTGCTCGCCTGCGCCCCGAGATGCTTGCCGTCACCGTGGGCGGCAAGTCCATTTACGATGTCTGCTGCCTGTCGTGTCGCGAGTCGCTCGAGTTTTTTGAGGGCCTGGAGCTTACCGAGCGCCAGCAGTTTATCGGCGGGCGCATTGTCAAGGAAATCCTGGAGCGCCTGCGTTTTCTGGTCGATGTCGGACTCGACTATCTGACGCTCGATCGCGCCTCGGCGACGCTTTCCGGCGGCGAGGCGCAGCGCATTCGCCTGGCAACGCAGATCGGTGCCGGCCTCATGGGCGTTCTGTACATTCTGGACGAGCCGTCGATCGGCCTTCACCAACGCGACAACGAGCGCCTGATCAAGACGCTCGAGCGCTTGCGCGATATCGGTAATACCGTTATCGTCGTCGAGCACGACGAAGATACAATTCGCGCTGCAGACTACGTGATCGATATGGGTCCCGGTGCGGGCGTTAACGGCGGACACGTGGTCGCCGCGGGAACGCCTGCCGATATCATGGCATGCCCCGATTCCATGACGGGTGCTTATTTGACCGGCAAGCGGATGATCCGCGTGCCCGAAGAGCGCCGCAAGCCCGGCCGCGGCTGTCTTAAGATTACGGGCGCTCGCGCTAACAACCTCAAAAACGTTACCGCCAAGATTGAGTTCGGTACGCTTACGGTCGTTACCGGTGTTTCGGGATCGGGCAAGAGCTCCCTGGTCACCGATACGATTGCGCCCGCGCTTACGAATGCCATCCATCGTTCGACGCGTCCCGTGGGGCCGTACAAGAAGATTGAGGGCATTGAGTGCATCGATAAGGTAATCGATATCGACCAGTCACCGATCGGTCGCACGCCGCGTTCGAACCCTGCGACCTATATTGGCCTGTGGGATGATCTGCGTGCGCTGTTTGCAAGCACGCCGGAGTCGAAGGCGCGCGGCTACTCGCCGGGACGTTTCTCCTTTAACGTAAGCGGCGGTCGCTGCGAGGCGTGCAAAGGCGATGGCCAGATCAAGATCGAGATGCACTTCCTTCCCGATATCTATGTCCCCTGTGAGGTATGTGGCGGCAAGCGTTATAACCGCGAGACACTCGAGGTTACCTACCGCGGCAAGACAATCTCGGACGTGCTCGACATGAGTGTCACCGAAGCACTGGCTTTCTTTGGGAATATCCCGCAGATTAAGCGCAAACTGCAGACCCTATATGACGTGGGTCTGGGCTACGTGAGCTTGGGCCAGCCGGCAACGACGCTTTCGGGTGGCGAGGCGCAGCGCGTGAAGCTCGCCAAGGAGCTTCATCGCCGTCAGACAGGCAAGACGTTCTACATTTTGGACGAGCCCACAACCGGCCTTCATTTTGAGGATGTTCGCCAGCTGCTCGACGTGTTGCAACGCCTGGTCGATGCGGGCAACACAGTTCTGGTGATCGAGCACAACCTTGATGTCATCAAGGTTGCCGACCGCCTGATCGATATGGGTCCCGAGGGCGGCAATGGCGGCGGAACCGTCGTGGTCTCAGGCACGCCGGAGCAAGTCGCGGCATGTTCGCAGAGCTACACGGGCAAGTTCTTGGCGCCGTTGCTCAAGCGCGACCGTGAGCGTCAGGCGCAGCTCGACGCGCAGTAAAGAGACGTTGTAGTACCGACGCGCCACCGATTCCTCCTGATTCGGTGGCGCTTCTGTGTGTCGAGATGGCATATGCGACGGAATTGGCCCTATACTTAATCCTTGCGTCGCTCTGCGAGGGAAAGGATGTGCCATGGCAAAGGCTGTTAAGACGCCAAAAACCAATGCGATGCGCGAGCTGGAAAGCGCCGGCATCTCCTATGTTCTCCATACGTACGAAGACGATGGCGACGAATCGTCGGGGCTGGGCGTCGCGATTTCCGAGCAGCTTGGCGAGGAGCCCGGTCAGGGATTTAAGACCCTGGTCTGCACGACGCCGTCCAACGACCATGTCGTGTGCTGCATTCCCGTTGCCGACGAGCTCGACCTCAAGGCCGCCGCGCGCGCCGCAGGCGAAAAGTCGCTGACCATGATGCATGTCAAAGATTTGCTTGCCGCGACGGGGTATGTCCGCGGCGGTTGCAGCCCGGTCGGTATGAAAAAACGCTTCCGGACGCTGATCGATGAGACATGCGTCCTTTGGGATACCATTTTTATCTCGGGTGGCAAGCGCGGCTATCAGCTTGAGCTTGCTCCAGATGACTTAGTTGCATTTTGCGGGGCGACGGTTGCCCCGATCACGAGAGAGGACTGAGCGATGCCGCAGGAAGAATCAAAGCGCGGAGCTCACTTTGCAAAAGGGTCGGCTCCTCAGGCGCCCGCGCCCGAGGCCACTTCGTTCGATAACGAGATTCGAAACGCTTGGTCCGCTGCCGCTGACCCGGGCGAGACGGCCGTGTACTTGCGTGCCGCCGGTGCCGGCACGGCGCTTCCCCGTACGGTTCTTTCTTCGGCTCGTCCCGATGAGACGGCTGTCTTTTTGGCCGCCGCTCAATCGAGCGCCAGCGTGAAGCCGATCGCCTCCGAGGCTCCTCGTGCGCCGCGTCCCGATGAGACGGCGGTGTTTTTGATGGCAGCCCAGGGAAAGAGCACACCGCAGAGCGCTCCTGCCGTTCGTTCCGCCAAGCCCGCGGCTCATGATGATGGCGAACCGCTTCTTTCGGATGACGAATGGTCGCCGCTTGGTTCGACCGATCCCGTCGAGGGCGTGGCCATCGACGGTGATGACGACTGGGACCCTCTGTCGTTTTCTGCCCGAACCGTCGCCGCCAAAGAAGTTGACACGGTGTTTGGCGACCATGCCATATTCGATGATGATGCCGTATCCGGAAACAACATGCCGAACAGCGATGACGTCGCACCTGCTGATGACGCCGTTTTGGTTGACGATCCCTTTGCGATGACCGGCTCCTTTGCCGTCGTGGACGATTTACTGCAACAAGATGAGGTTCATGAGGACTCTCAGGACGACGTAGACGATATGGGTTCGTCGGACTACTCCACGGTTGGTCGTTCTGCTGGCCTCATGACCGTGCTGACCATCGTGTCGCGCGTCACCGGGTTTATCCGCACGTGGGCCATGGCGGCCGCCATCGGCATGTCGCTGCTCTCGTCCTCCTATCAGGTTGCCAACAACCTGCCCAACATGCTTTACGAACTCGTGATGGGCGGCATGCTCGTTACGGCGTTTTTGCCGGTGTATATGGGCGTGAGGCGCGAGCAGGGCCGCGAGGCATCGAACGAGTATGTCGGTAACTTGCTCGGTATTCTGCTTCTGCTACTGGGCGGTATCTCGCTGCTGGGCACCGTGTTTGCTCCCGGCTTTATTTGGACGCAGTCGTTCCTTTCGGGCGATGGCGGCAGCATGGATATCGCTGCGTTCATGTTCCGCTTTTTTGCTATCCAAATTCTGTTTTATGGCTTGGGTTCGGTGTTCTCGGGCGTTCTCAACGCACACCGCGACTACTTCTGGTCGACGTTTGCCCCGGTTCTCAACAATGTCATCGTCATCGCCAGCTTTATGGGTTTTGCTCCCGTGTCTGCACAATTTGGCGGGCAGGCCGGTATTATCTTGATCGCAGCTGGTACGACCCTCGGCGTCTTTGTCCAGATGGCCTGCCAGATTCCCGCGCTTGGCAAGCATGGCGTGCATCCTCATATCCATATCGACTTTAAGGACCCCGCACTGCGACAGACGATCGCGCTTGGTATCCCGACGCTGCTCGCCACGGTGTGCATGTTTGTCTCGACCTCTATTACCAATGCCGCCGCGCTTGTGGTGCAGCCCGAGACCGGCCCTTCCGTTATCGCATATGCGCGCCTGTGGTACACATTGCCCTATGCGCTGATCGCCGCCTCGCTTTCGACGGCACTCTATACCGAACTCTCTCACGATGCGCAGGAGAAGGATTACGACAGCGTCCGCACGGGCATTTCGCGCGGTGTCGCCCAGATGCTCTTCTTCCTGATTCCGTTTGCGATGTATCTGATCGTCTTCGCCCGTCCGCTCAACATGATCTACTGCGCCGGCAAGTTCGATGAATCCGGTGTGGCGCTGGTGTCGGAGTTCCTTATCTATCTGGCACTTTCCCTGCCGCTCTACGGCGTGGTCGTGCTGATGCAGAAGAGCTTCTCGGCCCTGCTCGATATGAAACCTTATAGCCGCTATTGCCTGTACTCCGCTATCGGTCAGGCCGGTTCGGTGCTGCTGTTTGGCGTGGTGCTGGGCTACGGTATGCCGGCAATTGCGCTTTCGTACGTCGTTGACTACGTGGTCTTGGTCGGATGCTCACTGTGGTGGCTGCGCCGTCGTCTGCATGGACTTCAGGTCAAGTCTATCCTGCACGGCGGTTTCTTCGGCCTATTGTTCGGTGGCTTGGGCGCTGCCGCGGGCGCCGGCGTCATGTGGGCACTTGAGCACTTTGTCGGACTGCTTGGCGGCTCGATCCTCATTACCCTGGGCTACGTTTGTGTTGCAGGCGTCGTCTCGCTCGCCGTGACTTTTGGCCTTGCCTTCGTCTTTAAGATGCCCGAGGTCTCGGCGCTGCTTCGTCGCAAGTAGGTGCGTGTGGCAGGTCACGACAACATTCCAACACTTGCCGAGCAGGTTTCGCGCGTTCCCACGCAACCCGGCTGCTACCTTTGGAAAGATGCCAAGGGCGATGTCATCTATGTGGGTAAGGCGAAAAACTTGCGTGCCCGTATGCGTCAATACGTGACGCTGCAGGACGAGCGTCAAAAGATTCCGCTCATGATGCAGCTGGTGGCGAGCTTCGACTATATCGTGGTGGAGACCGAGCACGAGGCATTGGTGCTCGAGCGCAATCTGATTGGCCAGTACCATCCGTACTTTAACGTCGATCTCAAAGACGATAAAAGCTATCCCTTTATCGCCATTACCAAGAGCGACTTGTTTCCGGCTATTAAATACACGCGAGAGCGTCATAAACCGGGAACGCGCTATTTTGGCCCCTATACCGATAGCCGTGCGGCGCGTGAGACCATCGATACGCTACGCAAGGTTATTCCTATTTGCTCGGCATCCTGTGCGGAATGGCGCCGCTGCCGCCGCATCGTCGAATCTCATAAGGGCGAAGAAGACATCGTCAATATGATTTGCGCGCAAAACGGGCGTCCCTGCTTTGACTACCATGTCGGGCGCGGGCCGGGCGCATGTGTCGGCGCAATTTCCCCTGCCGACTATGCCAAGAACGTCAAGCGTGTCGAACGTTTCTTGTCGGGCCATCGCAAGGATGTCGTCGACGAGCTTACGTCCGAGATGACGGAGGCAGCCGAGGCACTCGATTTTGAGCGTGCGGCTCGCGTCAAGCGTCGTCTGGAAGTCATTAGGGGCCTGGACGATCGCCAACAGGTCGTTTTTCCATCGAGCGTCGATATCGACGTCATCGGCTTCTATCGCGAAGAGACTATCTCTGCCGCCTGTGTCTTTGTCGTTCGCGAGGGCCGAACGGTTCGAACTTGTGAGTTCATCCTCGATAAAGGCCTGGATGTCGACGAGGAAGAGCTTCAATCGGGCTTTCTTAAGCGCTATTACGACGAGACGGCTGATATTCCAGCCGAGATCAATCTCTCTGTCGAGCTTGAGGACGCCGAAGCGTTGGGGGAGTGGCTTGCGGGCAAGCGCGAACGCTCTTGCCATCTCCATAGGCCGCAGCGCGGCGAAAAGCACCGTCTGCTCGATATGGCTTCCAAAAATGCGCGCCATGCCCTCATGCGCTACATGATGCGCACGGGGTATGCTGACGATCGCACCAATCGGGCGCTCCTGGAGCTCGAAAGTGCGCTGGCGCTGCCTGCGCCGCCGTTGCGCATCGAGTGCTTCGATATCTCGACGTTGCATGGTACCTTTACCGTCGCTTCGATGGTGGTATTTACCAACGGCCGTGCCGACAAGGGCCAGTATCGTCGCTTTAAAATTCAGGCCGAATTGGACGAGGCGAACGACTTCGTGTCGATGTCCGAGGTTCTGGGGCGTCGCTATGCTCCCGAGCGCATGGCGGACGAGCGCTTTGGCTCACGCCCCGATTTGCTCGTTGTCGATGGCGGCAAGCCGCAATTGACCGCTGCAATTAAGCAACTTGAGGCGCTTGGCCTCGATATACCAGTTTGTGGCTTGGCAAAGGCCGATGAGGAGGTTTTCGTGCCGTGGGACGAGACTCCCGTCGTGCTGCCGACCGGCTCCGCTTCGCTTTATCTGATCAAGCAGGTCCGCGATGAATCCCACCGATTTGCGATTACGTTCCACCGCGAGTTGCGCGATAAGGCTATGACGGTTTCGGTGCTTGACGACGTTCCGGGCGTGGGACCCACCAGAAAACGTGCCATTATGCGCCATTTTGGCTCGATGAAGCGCTTGCGCGCGGCAAGCGAGCAGGAGATTGCGGAAGTTCGAGGCGTTCCGGCCGATGTCGCCAAAGCGGTCCACGAGGCACTTGTCGTATGGAATGCCGAGCGCGCCCAGGCATCGGCCAGCCGTTCCGAAAACTAAACGCGCTTCTAAACAACTGGTATACATGATTTGCCGATTTTCAATCATTTATTTCGCGACGATTACCTACTGATTTCGGGTTTTATTAACGCTAAAACGTTTGACTAGCCATGGTGAATAACCCTGCTATCCTGCGGGTTGACGAAGACTGATATCTCACCTCGTCGATACATACTGTCTGGCGAATCGTTTGTCAATGAATTCGGTGAACGGTAGTAAATACCGTTCAAGCGTATGTATGTATCGGTCACCGAGCGCGGCACCTCAGTTGGGTTCGTCGGTAGGTAAGGTATATATCGTCCGCAAGTTGCGCGGGGGCAAGTCTAGGTGCCCCCGGGTAAGATTCTCTATTGATAGGAGAAGACATGGTCATCATCAACAAGGGTATGTCCAGGCGTTCGTTCCTCGGCCTCACCGGCAGCGTCGCTGCTGTCGCAGGGCTTGGTCTCACTGGCTGCGGTGGCAGCTCTAACGACGAGGGTTCCGCTTCCGGTTCCACCGATTCCGCCAACCGTGGTGGCGGCGTGATCACCGCTGGTTCCGCTTACGCTCCGTCCAGCTTCGATCCCGCCAGCACCGGCTCCGCTGTGGGCCTGGGTGCTAACTGGCACGTCGTCGAGGGTCTCTACGGCATCGATTACCACGACTACAGCACCTTCAACGAGCTCGCCACCGACGATCCCAAGTCCGTGGACGACACTACCTTCGAGGTCACCATCCGCAAGGGCGCCAAGTTCTCCGATGGCACCGAGGTCACTGCTGACGACGTCGTCGCTTCCTACACCGCTTGCGCTGCTTCCGCTACCTATGCTCCGTTCTTCCAGCCCTTCGAATCCATCGAGGCCAAGGACGCCAGCACTGTAACGGTCAAGACCAAGGTCCCCAACTTCTCCCTGCTCAAGGATCGTCTGGCCATCATCCGCGTTACCCCGGCTACCCAGTCCGAGGAAGATCGCGCCAAGCAGCCGATCGGTTCCGGCCCCTGGATGTACGACTCTATCTCCGATACCGAGATCACCCTGGTTCCCAACCCCGAGTACAACGGTGAGTATGCTGCCGAGGATAAGAAAATCCAGTACAGCATCCTGACCGACCCCACCGCTCGCGTTACCGCTCAGCAGGAGGGCTCCACGCTCGTTATGGAGCTCGTCACCGCTGACGCCGTCGACCAGCTCGAGAGCGCCGGCTGCAAGATCGATAACGTCCAGGGTTTCGGCACCCGCTTCATCATGTTCAACGTCGCCAAGGAGCCTTGGAACAACGTCAAGGTCCGTCAGGCCGTCATGTACGCGCTCGACACCGAGAAGATGATCACCAACACCTTCGCCGGCCTTGCCACCGCTGCCAGCTGCTACCTGCCCAAGAGCTTCACCAACTATCATGAGGCTTCCACGGTGTACAAGACTGACGCCAAGAAGGCCAAGAAGCTCATCGAAGAGTCTGGCATCACCCCGGGCGCCATCACCCTGCGCACTACCGACAACGAGCAGATCAAGGGCATGGCCGCCCAGGTCAAGAACGACCTCGACGCCCTCGGCTTCGATGTGACCATCCAGACCGATACCTCGCCGGCCACCTACGCTGCCATCGACGGCAGCGAGGCCTACGATATCCTTCTCGCTCCTGGCGATCCGTCCTGCTTCGGCGCTGACCCCGACCTGCTGCTCAACTGGTGGTACGGCGACAACGTCTGGATGCAGACCCGTTGCCCGTGGAAGGAGTCCGCTGAGTGGGAGAAGCTCCACGGTCTCATGGACGAGGCTCTTGCCGCCGAGGGCGACGAGCAGCAGAAGAAGTGGAACGAGTGCTTCGACATCATCGCCGACAACGCTGTTCTGTACCCCGTTGTCCACGTCAAGACCGTCTCCGCTTCCTGGGACGATCCGTCCACCGCGCCCAACGGCGAGGCCCTCGATGGCTTCAAGGGCATCGGCACGACGAGCATGTCCTTCAGGGGCGTCGCGACCGTCAAGGCCTAAGACTCGCTTGAGTCATATGTGGGGCGTCGGTCGTAAGGCAACGTCCTCATAGTTGAAACAAAGACCCGGGCGGCCTCGATGTCGCTCGGGTCTTGTAATGAGTATCCATACTCATATACCAGTTGGTCCTACCGACAAAAGAAAGGGGAGAGAACGTGAACAACTTTCTACGTTTGATTGGAAGGCGTCTCGTGGCGCTGCCGATCATGGCATTGGGCGTCACCGTCCTGGTGTTCTTCCTTATGTCGTTCTCCAAGACCGACCCCGCCTATACGGCGTTGGGTGACGGTGCCTCGCCCGAGGCGGTTGCCGAGTACCATGAGAAGTATGGTCTGGACGACCCCTGGCCCGTGCGCTACGTGCGCTATATGGGCGATCTGATCCATGGTGACATGGGCACCTATGGTGCTGCTCGCAACTCCGTTGCCAAGCGTATCTCCACGGCCCTGCCCGTCACGATGCAGCTGACCTTTATCGGTCTTGCCATCGGCGCGGTCGTCTCGTTTTTGCTCGGCGTCATCGCGGCACTGTATCGCGATAAATGGCCGGACCAAGTGATCCGCGTCTTCTCCATCGCCGGCTTGGCAACCCCGTCGTTCTGGCTTGCCGTTCTGTTGATTCTGCTGTTCTCTTCCTACCTTAAGGTGCTCCCGGCGTCCGGTGCTCTGCCTCACTTTACCACCAACCCGGCTGGCTATCTGGGACGTATGATCATGCCCGCCATCGCTCTGGCATTCCCGCTGACAGGTCAGATGACTCGTATCGTGCGTACGGCCATGGTCGAGGAGCTCGATAAGGACTATGTCCGTATGGCCCGCGGCGCCGGCGTTCCCGAGAAGGTCGTCGTCGGCATCAACGTTTTGCGCAACGCACTGATCACCCCGGTCACCACCCTCGGTCTTAAGATCGGTTACCTTATGGGCGGCGCCGTCGTCATCGAGGTCATCTTCAACCTCCCCGGCATGGGTACTGCGATTCTGCAGGGCGTTCAGGGCAACGAGGCGAACCTGGTTCAGGGCGTCGTCATCGTCGTTGCTCTTGCCTTCATCATCATCAACATCGTGGTTGACATGCTCTACCTGCTCATCAACCCGCGCATCAGGACGGTGTAGATTATGGTAAAGATTCGAGAGAAGCAAACCGAGCAGCTCGAGAAAGCTGCCTCCAAGGGGCTCAAGCTCGGTGGCTGGAAGAAGATGACGCTGTCTTCTAAGATCGCCGCCGTCGTGCTGGTGCTGGTCGCCCTGACCGCGATTCTTGCTCCCTTGCTCGCCCCCTATAGCCCGGTCGAGATTTTCACTGCTCGCCAGGCTCCCGGCAATGGATTTATCTTCGGTACCGACGATAAGGGCCGCGACATTCTGTCGCGCATGCTTTACGGTGGCCGTTACTCGCTGATCATCGGCTTCGGTGCTACCGCCAAGGCTCTGGTCTGCGGCTCGATTGTGGGTGCCCTCGCGGCTGTTTCGCGCAAGTCCGTTTCCGAGGCGATCATGCGCATCCTGGATATCATCATGTCCATCCCGGGCATTGCCCTCGCTGCCGTCTTCGTCTCCATCCTGGGCAATTCCGTGCCGTCGATCATCTTCGCCATCGGCTTTATGTACACTCCGCAGATTGCCCGTATCGTGCGCGCCAACATCGTGTCCGAGTACGGTGAGGACTATGTCCGCGCGGTCATCGTTTCCGGCGCCAAGGCTCCGTGGATTTTGATCAAGCATGTTCTGCGTAACTGCATCGCCCCGATCATGGTCTTTACCGTTACCCTGGTCGCCGACGCCATCATCTTCGAGGCCTCGCTGACCTTCATCGGCGCTGGTATCCAGGAGCCCACCGCTACCTGGGGCAACATCCTCGCCGACGCTCGCGGTGGCGTGCTTGCCGGCCGTTGGTGGCAGGCACTGTTCCCGGGCCTGGCCATCATGATCACCTGCCTGGCGCTCAACATCCTGTCCGAGGGCATTACCGACGCCATGGCCGCTGCTCCCTCCGCCGCCCTGGATCCGACCGACTCCTCCAAGCGCCGCGAGGCCGACCTGCTGGTCTCCGACCCCGTTCGCGCCTACAAGGAGCAGGCTCAGTCCCTGTCCGCCCGTCTTGGCGCTCTGCGTGATGTCGAACTCAAGCGTAACGACCGCCATGTGCCCGATGAGTCCGTCGAGCCGATCCTTTCGGTCCGCGATTTCTGCATCCAGTTTGAGCACCACGGTGACATCAACGTCGTCGACCACGTCAACTTTGACGTCCGTCCCGGCCAGACCATGGGCCTGGTAGGCGAGTCCGGCTGCGGTAAGTCCATCACCACGCTGGCCATCATGGGCCTGACCGACGATGACGAGCATCTTTCCGGTGAGGTTCTCTGGGAGGGCCGCGACCTGCTCAAGATGAGCAAGAAGGAGTGGTTCGGCCTGCGCGGTACCGATATCGCCATGGTCTATCAGGACGCCCTGTCCTCGCTCAACCCCTCCATGCTCATTTCCGCCCAGATGAAGCAGCTCACCAAGCGTGGCGGCACCCGTAGCGCCGAGGAGCTCCTGGAGCTCGTGGGCCTCGACCCCAAGCGTACGCTCGAGAGCTATCCGCATGAGCTTTCCGGTGGCCAGCGTCAGCGCGTTCTGATCGCTATGGCCCTTACCCGCGACCCCAAGCTGGTCATCTGCGACGAGCCCACGACCGCTCTGGACGTTACCGTCCAGAAGCAGGTCATCAAGCTGCTCAACGACCTTCAGGCCAAGCTCGGCTTTGCCATGATCTTTGTTTCGCACGACCTGGCGCTGGTCGCCGAGGTCGCCCATAACATCACGGTTATGTACGCCGGTCAGGTTATCGAACAGGCGCCCACCAAGGAGCTGCTCACCAACCCGATTCACGAGTACACCCGCGGTCTTCTGGGCTCCGTTCTGTCCATCGAGAGCGGTTCGGGCCGTCTGCACCAGGTGCCCGGCGCCGTTCCGAGCCCGCGCGATTTCCCCAAGGGCGATCGCTTCGCGCCCCGCTCGAGCCATCCGCGTATTGGCCTGGACACCCGTCCGGTCTTCAAGCGCGTGCCCGGCACCG
>CALJNY010000267.1 GCA_937981515.1 uncultured Collinsella sp.
CGGCTGCGCAGCCGGAGTCATAGACCTTGCACTCGCCCTTGGAACCGGTAAACGGGGAGCCCTGAGCGTTATCACCCGCGGCCACGACGTAGTAGCCATCGGAATCGCGCCAAAAGCCCTCGGAATCCTGCGTCCATTCGCCCGTGCGGTGGTGATACAACACGTTGCTGCTGTAATAAGTCTCGCGGCGGCCGTTATAGTTATTGACGCCGCTCGAGCGCGTCAGGCCCGAGCCGTTCGCGTAATACGCAGCAGACGCGTAAGACGAGCCGGAGCCGGCGTTGTAATACGAAGCCTGAACGGCCTCAGCGGCCTCGGCTTCGGCTGCGGCAGCCTCGAGCGCCTCGCGCTTGGCATCCTCAAGCGTGGAGCGAAGCTCGTCGAGCTCGGTCGACTTGGCGTCGACCTCCCCCATCGTCAACAGGCTACCCGCACCGTCGATGCAGCTCTGCAGCACAGCGCGCTCGTCATCGGTAGCATAGTCGCCATACATATTCATAATGATCTGAGCGCGCATCTCCAGGGAATCGCGCTTTGCCCCCATCGAGGCGTTCCACTCCTGCATAGAGCCATAGCCGTCGCCGCGGTAGTCGACGGGCTGCACCAGCGTCGCCTCGGACGGCGCAGATCCGACCGTATCGGATAGTGTTGCCGCGTGGGCATCAGTTGCGCCGGCGCCCGCCAAAAGTGCCACGGTCAGAGCGGCGGAAAGGGCGGCGGCTTTCGGTTTTCGTGAATCGATCCTCATGTAGCTGGAAACCTCCGTAGTGCGTTTTTGCTGCGTTTGGGCTGCGTGTGATTCGATCGCGCTGCATAGTACCCCGAGCAAATCGCGACCTGCGGTTTTACTCAAAAGGCGCACGTCAATTGCGTAAAACTCACATCCTCTCAACAGGAGCTTTCCACATCTCGATTGCATAAAGCATGCCAAAAACCCTGTAACAGCGCCCTTCCTATGCAAAAAAGGCGCCTGTGCAACCATCGTTCGCACAGGCGCCTTGAGCAGGCATTTTATGCAGTTATACCTATCGAGTCGCAAGGGGTCCTTGCACAAGTCGCCTTACTCGTCCAGCGCGGCGAAGGCCTGCTTCAGATCCCAAATGATATCCTCGGCGTTCTCGGTACCGATGGAAAGACGGATCGTGGAGGGCGTGATGTTCTGCTCGGCGAGTTCCTCGGCAGAGAGCTGGGAGTGCGTGGTGGTAGCCGGGTGCACGACGAGCGACTTGACGTCGGCCACGTTGGCGAGCAGCGAGAACACCTGCAGATGATCGATGAACTTCCAAGCTGCCTCCTGGCCGCCCTTAATCTCAAAGGTAAAGATCGAGGCACCGCCACGGGGGAAGTACTTCTGATAGAGCTCGTGATCGGGATGCTCAGGCAGGCTCGGGTGGTTCACCTTGGCGACGTGGCTGTCACCAGCCAGGAACTCAACGACCTTCTTGGTGTTCTCGACATGACGGTCAACGCGCAGCGACAGAGTCTCGGTGCCCTGGAGCAGGACCCAGGCGTTGAACGGGCTGATGCAGGCGCCCTCGTCACGCAGCAGGATAGCGCGGACATAGGTTGCGAAGGCGGCGGGACCGGCAGCCTCGGCAAACGAAACACCGTGGTAGGAGGGGTTGGGCTCAGCGATCTGGGCGTACTTTCCGCTCGCCTTCCAATCGAAGTTACCGCCGTCGACGATCACGCCGCCCAGCGAGGTGCCGTGGCCGCCGATAAACTTGGTCGCGGAGTGGACGACGATGTTGGCACCATGCTCCAGCGGACGGAACAGATACGGGGTGCCGAAGGTGTTGTCGACGACAACCGGCAGACCGTGCTTCTTGGCGATCTCGGAGATGGCGTCGATGTTGGGGATGTCGGAGTTGGGGTTGCCGAGCGTCTCGAGATAGATGACCGTGGTGTTGTCCTTGATGGCACCCTCGACCTCTTCCAGGTTATGAGCGTCGACAAACGTGGTCTCGACGCCAAACTGGAAGAGCGTATGCTCCAGCAGGTTGTAGGAGCCACCGTAAATGGTCTTCTGAGCCACCACGTGGTCACCGGCCTGGGCAAGAGCCTGCAGGGTATAGGTGATGGCAGCAGCGCCAGAGGCGACGGCAAGACCTGCCACGCCACCCTCGAGTGCGGCGATACGGTCCTCGAAGACGCCCTGGGTGGAGTTGGTCAGACGGCCGTAGATGTTACCGGCGTCGGCAAGACCAAAGCGGTCGGCGGCGTGCTGGGAGTTGCGGAACACATAGCTCGTGGTCTGGTAGATAGGCACGGCACGGGAGTCGGATGCAGGATCGGCGCTCTCCTGGCCAACGTGCAGCTGCAGGGTATCGAAACCAAAGGTGTGCTCGGGGTTGTTGATGAACTGGCTCATGATGATCTCCTTGATCGAACAAAAGAAAATAAAATTAGAGAGAAGTAAGTCGCTGTCTCCTGATCACGCCGACGGGCGCAAACAGGAGCCCGGCATTCGTCTTGGCAAGCAATTCATATGCGGGCCTCCTTTCGCATCCCGGTTCCGTGGTCGGTTTAATTACCTACCGCCTTTGTGTGTTTTGAATAGTACGAGCATTGTTTCGCTCGGTCAATCACTTAAAAGCGCTAACCTGTTATCGGTTTTATAGATAGCTATCGAAAGGACGGGCGCCGATGACCCTCCAACAGCTTCGCTTTTTGATCGCCGTGGCAGAATCCGGTTCGATCAACGCCGCAGCTCAGCGCCTCTATACCGCACAGTCCAATATCTCCAACGCCGTCAAAAGCCTGGAACAGGAGCTCCATCTGGAGATCTTTACGCGCTCCAGCCGCGGCGTCACGCTCACCAACGACGGCACCGAGCTTTTGGGTTATGCGCGCCAGGTCGTAGAGCAGGCCGACATGCTCGAGGCCCGCTACGAGGACGGCGGTACACCTCAGGCCCGCCTCGCCATTTCAGCCCAGCACTACGCCTTTTCGGTCGAGGCCTTTGTCAACGTGGTCGAGCGCTGCCGCGACAGCAAGTTCGAGTTCATCATGCGCGAGACCACCACATCGCAGATCATCGATGACGTCCGCGCGTTTCGCAGCGATATCGGCATCCTCTATCTGGACGACTTTAACGCCCGCGTTCTGCAGAAGGCCTTCGCCGATGCCCGCGCAAGCTTCCATCCCCTATTCGACGCGACGGTCCACGTCTTCGTTAGCGAGCGCCACCCGCTCGCCCGCCGCCCTCAGCTGTCCCTTGCCGATCTCACGCCCTATACGCGCTACAGCTTTGAGCAGGGAACCTCAAACTCCTTCTATTACGCCGAGGAACCTTTTAGCTATATCCCTTGCGACCGCAACATACGAATCTCGGACCGCGGAACACTTACTAACTTACTCATCACGTCGAACGGTTACACCCTGTCGCCCGGCGTCCTCTCCAATGAAATGCAATGGGGTATGGCATCGATCCCGTTAGCAGACGCCCCAACGATGCACGTAGGCTATATCATGCACGACGAGCGCAAGCCCTCTCCCCTCTTGCAGCAATACCTCGATGAGCTCAACCGCATCATCCATGCCAACCAACTGTCGGAAGACGGGGTAGAAATCGTAGATTGCTAGCCCCCGGCGGGCATGGCGCTACAATGGTCACTCGCACGAAACATACCCAACGAAAGGAACCATGTGAAGGTCATCATCTATACCGACGGCTCGGCCCGATCAAATCCGGGACGCGGCGGCTACGGCGCCGTGCTCAAATACACCAACCCCGCCGGCAAGACCTTCACCTCCGAGCTTTCGCGCGGCTACGCCAAGACCACCAACAACCGCATGGAGCTCATGGCGGTCATCGTGGCGCTCGAGGCGCTCAACCGCCCCTGCGAGGTCGAGGTCCATTCCGATTCACAGTACGTCGTCAACGCTTTCAATAAACACTGGATCGACGGCTGGAAAAAGCGCGGGTGGAAAACTGCCAACAAGCAGCCCGTTAAGAACCGTGACCTGTGGGAGCGCCTGCTTGCCGCAAAGAGCAAGCATAAGGTGGAGTTCATCTGGGTTAAGGGCCACGCCGGCCACGAGCTCAACGAGCGCTGCGATGAGCTCGCCACCACGGCGGCCGACGGATCCAACCTCGATATCGACACCGGCTTTAACGAGAGCGACCTATAATAGCGTTTTCGCGCAGCTTTATATCCCCACGCGCTACACTCATCCTGTAGACCAAACAACGCAAGGGGGACGTATGCTGCGCATCGCGACCATCGGCACATCCATGATCACCGACGACTTTATCCAAGTCGTCAACGCCAACGACCAAGCCGCGTTTGTGGGCACGCTCTCGCGCGATGCCGAGCGCGGCGCCGCCTTTACCGCCGAACACGGCGGCGAGCGTAACTTCACCGCACTTGACGAACTTGCGTCCGCCGTCGACGTCGACGCCGTCTATATCGGCAGCCCTAACGCACTTCACTACGAGCAGGCCCTTGCCTGCATCGCCGGTGGCAAGCATGTCATCGTCGAGAAACCCTTCTGCGCCACCGAAGCGCAGGCGCTGGAAGTCTTCCGCGCTGCCGAGGCAGCAGGTGTCGTGGCCCTCGAGGCCATGCGCCCGCTCCATGACCCCGCTTTCCACGCCGTCGAAGACGCCCTGGGCGAGATTGCGCCCATTCGTCGCGCCTCACTGCGCTTTGGCAAGTATTCTTCGCGCTACAACGAAGTTCTCGCGGGGCGCGCCACCAATATCTTCGACTGCCACATGGCCTCGGGCTCCCTCATGGACATTGGCGTCTACACCGTCGAGCCCATGGTCGAAATCTTCGGCATGCCCTCCGGTCTTACGAGCATGACTACCCTGCTCGATCCCACCACGCGACAGCTCACGCACGGCCCCATCGACGGCTGCGGTTCCATCCTCGCCAGCTATGGCGGAGGCCGCATCTCCGTCGAGCTCGCGCACTCCAAAATTACGAATGACCTGCTGCCCTCGCAGATCGAAGGCGAGCGTGGCACTATCCAGATCGACCATCTGTCCACGCCCCGCAACGTCCGCATCGACTATCGCGGCGATGTCGTACGCGGCTCAGCGACCGAGGCACCGCGCGAACAGGGCGAGAACGGCCGCGTGCTCGACCTGCCCAAATCGAGCAACACTATGGAATACGAACTCACAGACTTTATCACCGCCATCGATGGCATCGATAACGTTAAGGAAGAGATTTGGGAGACCCCGGCGGGACGCCACGAGCTTGGCCACTACCGCGATGTCACGCTCGTCTCGCTGCGCATCATGGATGCCGTGCGCCAGCAGGCCGGCATTATCTTCCCGGCCGACGCAGGCAAGCATGCATAGCGATGGGTCTCTTCGATACGTTCTTCTCCAGCGTCACCGGCGGCAGTCGAGAACCCCAAAAACCATCAAACGTCGAGCTCGAGCTGCGCCGCAGACTTACTGTGCTCGCAAGCGACAAGGCCACTCTAGACACTCCCCTGCGCTATTTCCTGCGCTGGGCGGGGCAAGTCCAAGGCGTTGGCTTTCGCTTTACCAACGCCAACCTCGCGCAGGCACGCTCCCTCACCGGCTGGGTGCGTAATATGGAAGACGGCTCAGTCGAGATGGAGATACAGGGAGCTCCGGCAAACGTCCTATCTCATCTCGAGGCGCTTCATGCCTCCTACGAGCGCATGGGAACACGTTTTCGCCTCGTAGATGCCCAGGCCCGAGCCCCACTTGCCAATGAAGACGGTTTCACACCTCGTTATTAGTATTGTGTGCTAAATACGGTATCATTTACCTACGACCGTTGATAGAAAAGAGGCGAGGCGCATGGCGGTGCAAAGAAGGAATACCAGGCAGCGAAAGCTGGTTCTTGACGCCGTGCGCCAAAGCTATAACCATCCCACCGCCGACGAAATCTACAACGTCGTGCGCGCGCAGGATGACAAAATCAGCCGCGGTACGGTCTACCGCAACCTCAATCTCTTGGCCGACGCCGGCGAGATCCTCTCCATCAAGACGCCGGGCGGCAGCCGCTTCGATCGCACGATCGAGCCGCATGCGCATATCATCTGCACCTCGTGCAGCCGCGTCATCGACGTACCGCTCCCCTTCGATGCCCAGCTCGACGCAAAGGCGTCCGAGCAAATCGGCTGGCACGTCACGTCGCACTACACCATCTTCGAGGGTCTCTGCCCCGACTGCCGGTAGCCCTTAGTGGCATGCCCGCAAATCTACTTGCCCATCCGCTACAGCAAACAGCACATTTCTAGGCATGTCCCGAAAACCTACTCGGCGAGCAGGCGGCGCAGTTCTTCTTCGACCGTGCGCACGTAGCGGACGCGGTCGTTAATGCCACGCATAGAGGGGTTGCAGCTCTCCATCAGATAGGGATGGCCCACGACGTTGAGCATGTCGCGATCGTTCTCATTGTCGCCAAACGCCATCATCTCATCGGGCGAAATACCCAGGGCACGACCGTAATCGGCAAGCGCGGAGCCCTTGCCCGAACCGAAACCGATAAAGTCCGTCCATTCGGTTCCCGACGTCATCACGTCGACACGGTCGCCAAAGAGGCGCTCAAAATGCTCCAGCGCGGCCGGCTGATCCACCTCGGGCGTCTGGAAGGCAATCTTAATGACGTCCTCGTCGATGTCCTCGGGACGGTCGACCACCGCCACATCGCAGTGGACCTCATAGCGCAAATGGTCGACGAACGCATCATTGCCGCTCATGGTGTAGAGGTGCCCCTCACACGAAAGGGTCACGTCGGCATGGGGATACGCAACCACGGCATTCGCGATATCCATAGCAAGGCTACGCTCCATGGAACGCTTGACAACGGCACGCTCCTCGCTCATCACCAGGGCTCCGTTTTCGCATACATAGGCGAGCTCATCGGCCACCGGGGCAAACAGGTAGCGCAAGCTCGCATATTGACGGCCACTCGCCGGCATAAACACGATACCGCGACGATTTAGCCCATCGATAAGCTCAAAGGCCTCGGAACGCGGCTCGCGCTCCCCCGGATGCAGCAACGTGCCGTCCAAATCGCATGCAATCAGCTTGATTCCCTCAAGACCCATACGCTTCCCCAAAGCCTCCTATCAACAGCAAGACGGACCTTGATTGGTCGCCCCTCAAAGCCCGTCTTGCGCATACGCGCGCTTAGCCGCGCGTCTTTTTTACGATGGTAAAGTCCGGAGCCATGCTCACGACGACCTCCGCCGCACTCGACGCAAAGCGCCGGTCCGTATCGAGTTCACGGGTAACCACCGAGAGGCGAACGCCCTCGATACCCCGGAGCATGCGGCCCAAAACAGGCTGCACCGGCGTATACATGCGCACGGTATGCTCGTCCGAGTCGCCCCGGAAGAGCGGCGCATGCATGTTGCCGATCTCCCAGCACGCATGCGCGAGCGCAATCGGATCCATGCGGTCGACTTCGACCAAATAAACCTCGGCGCTGCGCAGGCGCACGACAACCGCCACGGGCACCACGCCCGAACGGTCAATGGCGAGCACGTCGCCGTCAGCAAGACGACTACCGTCGGTAGCATCCGGCCGAACATCGATCGTGCGCCCCAGCTCCGTCACGCCCGCAAACGCGCATACATCAGCCTGGTCCCAATCGAGCAGTAGCTCATCGACCTCAAAGACACCGCCCAGCTCCCGGCGAAGCAAAAGCTCATAGGACGGGTCGTTGAGATTTCCGAGACACGTTGTCGAAACCAGATTTGCAGGCATAGCCTAATCCTCGACCTCGACGAGCTCGATATCGAAGTTGAGATCCTTGCCGGCAAGCTCGTGGTTGGCATCGAGCGTCACAGCCTCGGGCGTCACGTCAATGACGACGGCGGGGACAGGCATGCCACTCGGCGTGGACAGGAAGAGCTTCATGCCCTTCTCGATCTGCTCGATGTTGGGAACCTGCTCGGCCGGGAAGGTAATAACCATCTCAGGATTGTGCTCGCCGTAGGCATCGGCAGCCGGGATGTGCACGGTCTTCTTCTCGCCCACCTGCATGTCGACAACAGCGGCGTCGAAGCCCTTGATCAT
>CALJNY010000268.1 GCA_937981515.1 uncultured Collinsella sp.
CACGGCTTCGCAGGGTCGCGCGAGGCAAAGGTTTCCCCGCCCTGCGCTCCGGCGTTGAGTCGTCGTGTGCTCGCTACAGAAAAGCAGATAAGAAGTTTGCGTGCCGCCCCTTATGGGGCGGCACGTTTTGTTTGGGGTCCCTGTCTTCACAATTTTCGTCAAGCTTTTGGTTAGGTTTTGGTCGGATGGCGCAAGGGCGAAAGGGCAAAAGATTGCTGGCGAAAAAAGCTCAAAGAAAGTGCTGGTAGGGGAGTTGTTGAGCTTTTCGACAGCTTTTGAGCAAAAGAAACTTTGTGGCTATTGTCGGTGATTGCGTTGTCGCGGTCATGGTGGTGCGGGATGCTGGTCGTAAGCGTCGAATGCTCCGATTTTGGAGGCCAGCATGGACCTGTTTCTTGAGACTCCGCAGCAACAAGCTGAGCGCATGTTGCGTCAGCAGCAACGGCTCATGGAGATGCAAATGCAAGGGGTAGCCGCCCAGCCCCCTGCGCAAAATGCCACGCCTGCGGTTTCGCCTGCGGGCGGATCGGCGCCAGAAAACTATTCCGTACAACAAGATTCATATGCGCAGGAGCTTGCGTTCGACAAGCGCCGCACACGTCACCGCCGCGTGGGCCAGCGCCTGCGCACGTTAGCGATGATCGTGCTGATCCCGTTGGGACTCGCGGCAATCTTCTTGGCCTCATATGCCCTCACGTGCATTCTCAACGGCGCCTCGCCCAATGAGGTGCTTCAGCACTTGGCAGCTCTCGGCCAGCGCCTAGGCGATGTCGTAACAACCGTTCGCGCCGGCTGGGAGAGTTAGCGTTTGTCACATTAGGGCTTCTAGGGTGTAGGGATTATCGCCACGAGTAGAATTCTTGCAATCTGTAGGTCCTGTCGTGCGACTGAATAGTATTATTGAAGATGAATAATAATAGGATTTGCTATGTATAAGCAGGATTTAGAGCGGACTCTTTTGGGCATTGACGAAGAGGCGGAGCTGGAAATAGGTCCAAGAGACGACAGGCCGAGCGTTGTATTGGTGGGAGGAAGCGCCTTCATGCTAAACGATGTAACGAATCGGTCGGTTACACATGACATTGATGTGTTTGAGGCAGACAGGTGCCTCCGCGAGATCATAGCTCGATATCCCGAGGTGAATGGTATGGCGGTGGCATATTGTAATCAGATGCCATTCAATTACGAAGATCGTTTGATTCCCTTGGATATTGGCGCGCGTTTTATCAGGTACTTTACGCCATCCTTGGAGGACCTGGCGGTAATGAAGCTCTACGCCTACCGTCCGAACGACATCGTCGACCTCCATAGTCGAGCGTTTATCGACCGACTTGATTGGGATCTGCTCGAACGGCTTATATTCGACGAGGGCGAGGCGCTGGCGTCTTCGCCTTCGGAGCGGAGTTATCAAGAGATGGTCTGGACATACAGGCAATACAAAAAGGAGGTGCTCGGTTGAATCTGACCTTTGAGGGATTCTTAAAAGGCTATTGCCGAGAGCTATCCGGACAGCAGTCGCTGAGTTTTAGAAAACTGGTTGAGCAGGCGACGACGGTTGCGCCGCGCGTGGCGGAGCCTCTGTTTTTGCTCGCTTTGGCGCAAGGAAAAGCCGAATACGTTCTGGGCTTATCCGAGGGCTCGTGGATGGAAGAGGATTACCGAGGCGTTTTGTCCTTGTACGATCAAGCGGGTGGCATGGCGTCTCTATGTGCCAAAAGTGAGCTCCCCAACCGTTATGCCAACGTTTGGCGTGCGTATAGAGCGGTGAAGGAAAAGCCGGTGGCGGACAGAAGGATCAACGCCCTGATGCGAAAAAGAACATTGGGAGCGCTAAGGGAATCGGGCGGCACGCGCTACGGTCTCTGCCGCGATTTGAATCTGAATAAGGGAAACGTGTACGCATACTTAGCCGGCGATGACTCAAAGGTGAGCAGGGAGACGGCGCGCCGCATTATGGAATATGCGGAGGAGAGGGGCACCCAAGAAGGGGCCTGGCGCCCGGTGCGTGTGGCGGGGTAAGATTGATCGCGGTTTTGATTGATGATCGATTGGGTTTGTTGGGCGGAGCCTATGTCTGCTATTGATATTGCGCTTGTTGTGATTGCCTTGGTGGCGGTGGGAGTTGCTGTGGTTTGCACCCTGCAGCTTAAAGGCCTTCGTGCCGAGTTGCGAGAGCGTGGCGGCAGCGACGCGGAGACGCTCGCGGCGCTCGAGCAGGCCAACAACGCGCTCGACACCCTGAACGTCGCGCTGGCAGAAACCCGTCGCACGGCAAACGCCATCGCGCAGCAGCAGACGACCGACGCCGCCGTAGAGCAGCAGCGCTACCTGACCATCGCGCGTGAGTTCTCGCAGGCTGGCGACCGTATGGATGACCTGCGCCGCGAGACGGCCCAGCAGCTCGGTGCCAACCGCGAGGGCATCGAGCACCGCTTGGACAAGGTGCGCGAGACGGTCGATGCCCAGCTGGGCGCCATCCGCAAGGACAACAACGTGCAGCTCGATCAGATGCGCGCGACGGTGGACGAGAAACTCTCCCGCACGCTCAACGATCGCCTGTCTGCATCGTTTAAGCAGGTGAGCGACCAGCTCGAGGCTGTGTACAAGGGTTTGGGCGATATGCAGTCCATTGCCACCGGCGTCGGCGACCTCAAGCGCGTGCTGGGCAATGTTAAGGCGCGCGGCATTTTGGGCGAGGTGCAGCTGGGTGCGATCCTGGCGGACATCCTTACGCCCGACCAGTATCTGGAAAATGTCGCCACCAAGCCCGGTGCCTCGGAGCGCGTTGAGTTTGCCGTCAAGCTGCCGGTGGACGAGGGCGATCCCGTGCTGCTGCCGATTGACTCCAAATTCCCGGGCGACGCGTACGAGCATCTGCTCGACGCGCAAGAGTCGGGTGATGCCGAGGCTGTGGCCGCCGCGCGCAAGACGCTCGATATGATGGTGAAGCGCGAGGCAAAGGACATTTGCGAGAAGTACCTGAGCGTGCCCGCGACGACCAACTTCGGCATTCTGTTCGTTCCGTTTGAGGGGCTGTACGCCGAGGTCGTCAGCCGTCCCGGGCTTATCGAGACCCTGGGCCGCGACTATCACGTCAACGTTGCCGGCCCCAGCACCATGGCCGCCATCCTCAACAGTCTGCAGATGAGCTACCAGACGTTTAGGCTGCAAAAACGCACCGATGACGTGCTGCGCGTGCTTTCCGCCGTCAAGGCTGAGCTGCCGCGCTATCAGGCGGCGCTGCGTCGTGCGCAGCAGCAGATCGAGACCGCGGGCAAGACGGTCGAGGGCATTATCACCACGCGCACCAACGTTATGGAGCGCAAGCTCAAGGACATCGACGCGCTGGAGGATGCCGGGGAGGCCGACGAGATCTTGGGGCTCACGTCCGCGGGCCTGCTCGCAGACCAAGAAGACAAGGACTAGCCGTGCCTGACGGCGGGGCGTCTGCGCAAGCGCGGAGCGCGGGCGCTTTTCGCGTCGTACGTGCCTGAAGCGCGCTTCGGTGTGCAACAATGGCGTTTCGCCCTGCCAGATGCGAAAGGAAGCCCATGTCTCAGAGAAGCACCAGCCCGCTCAAGCGCTCCACCGTGCGCCGCACGCTGCGGCGGTTTTGGGATGTCACGCGCACACAGCCGCTGATCGTCTTTCTCTCGGTGTTCTCGTCGGCGGGCTATATCTTTTTGCTCACGTTTGCCAACACCTACGTGATGGCGCTTATCGTCGACCGCGTCCAAGCCGGCCCCGTGGCAGGCGACCAGGTGTTTGAAGTTTTTGGCCCCTACATTCTGGCGCTCGTGCTCGTTAATCTGGTAGGCCAGATCCTCTCCAAGCTGCAGGACTACACCGTCTACAAGCTCGAGATTGCGGGCAACTATCACCTGGCGCGCTTGTGCTTTGACACGCTCTCCAATCAATCCATGACATTCCACACCAGTCGCTTTGGCGGATCGCTCGTGAGCCAGACGAGCCGTTTTATGAGCGGCTACACGGGGCTGGTGGACGTGACGGTGTATTCGCTCATTCCCACTATCACCTCGGTCGTCTGCACGGTGGCGGCGCTCGCCCCGGTGGTGCCGACGTTTACCGTGATCCTGGTGGGCATCATGGTCGTCTACATTGCGTTTGTCTGGCTTATGTACAAGCGCATCATGCCGCTTTCGGCCGCGACGTCCGCCGCGCAGAACAAGCTGTCGGGCGTGCTGTCCGATGCGGTCACGAATATCCTGGCCGTCAAGACCTGTGGGCGCGAGGACTTTGAGCGCGACCTGTTCGATACCGCCGACCGCGCCGCGCGCGACGCCGAGACGGTTTCGATGTACGCCATGATGCAGCGCAACTTTACGACCTCGGGCCTTATCGTCATCACCATGGCCGTGGTGAGCGTGTTCGTGGCGGGCGGTAACGCGTGGTTTGGCATCTCTGCCGGCGCGCTCGTCATGATTTTTACCTATACGTACAACCTCACCATGCGCCTGAACTACGTGAGCTCCATGATGCAACGCATCAACCGCGCGCTGGGCGATGCGGCCGAGATGACACGCGTGCTGGACGAGCCGCGTCTGGTGGCGGACGACGAGAATGCTCCCGAGCTCAAGGTGGGCGAGGGCGCGATTGATTTTGAGCACCTGAGCTTTGCATACCGTGACGCCGCGGCGGGCGAGAACGTGTTCGACGACCTGACGCTTCATGTGGCGGCGGGTCAGCGCGTGGGCCTGGTGGGCAAATCGGGCTCGGGCAAGACGACGCTCACCAAGCTGTTGCTGCGCTTGGACGATGTTCAGGGTGGCCGCGTGCTCGTGGACGGCCAAGACGTCTCGCGCTGCACGCAGCAGAGCCTGCGCCGCCAGGTTGCCTACGTGCCGCAGGAGGCGCTGCTGTTCCACCGCTCCATTCGTGAGAATATCGCCTACGGGCGTCCCGACGCTACTGACGAGCAGATTCGCGAGGCTGCGCGCCTGGCCAATGCCCTGGAGTTTATCGATCGCCTGCCTCGTGGCTTTGACACCATGGTAGGCGAGCGCGGCGTTAAGCTTTCGGGCGGCCAACGCCAGCGAGTGGCCATCGCCCGCGCTATCTTGACCGACGCGCCGATTCTGGTGCTCGACGAGGCGACTTCTGCCTTGGATAGCGAGTCCGAGGCGTTGGTGCAGGAGGCGCTCGAGAACCTGATGCGCGGCCGCACCTCCATTGTGGTGGCACATCGCCTGTCCACCGTGGCGGCGCTCGATCGCATCGTGGTGCTGGCGGACGGCGAGATTGTCGAGGACGGTACGCATGCGCAGCTTGTCGAGGCGGGCGGTGAGTACGCAAGCCTGTGGAGCCGCCAGACCGGCGCATTTTTGGAGGCGTAAGCGCCCCGGACGTGGGACAATCGTGCCTGTAGTTTGTTGTGCCGCTGAGCCGAGGAGCCGCTATGCCACGCGAGACCAATGCCGCCAAACGCGAGCGCGCCGTTGAGGTGTGCGAGCGCCTCAACCGTCGCTATGGCCCGGTCGAGTGTTTTTTGGACCACGAGAATCCCTTTAGGCTGCTCATCGCGGTACTGCTCTCGGCTCAGACGACCGATGCACAGGTCAACAAGGTGACGCCGCGGCTGTTTGCCCAGTGGCCCACGCCCGAGGCCATGGCCGGCGCGAGCGTGGCCGATGTGGCCGAGACCATTAAGTCGCTCGGCTTTTATAAGAGCAAAGCCAAACACGCCGTGGAGGCCGCGCAGATGATCGTTGCCGACTACGGCGGCGAGGTACCGGCCGACATGAAGGAGCTCGTCAAGCTGCCGGGAGTGGGGCGCAAGACGGCGAACATCGTGCTCAACGTGGGGTACGGCATTGTCGAGGGCATCGCGGTCGATACACACGTCAACCGCATCGCGCATCGCCTGATGCTGAGTCCTAAGACGCATGCCAAAGAGCCGCTCAAGACCGAGCAAGATCTGCTCAAGATTTTGCCGCACGAGTATTGGGAGTCGGTCAACCACCAGTGGATCACCTTTGGCCGCGAAATCTGCGACGCCCGCAAACCCAAGTGCGACGAGTGCCCACTGGCAGATCTTTGCCCCAGCGTACGGGTGGTGCAATAGCTTTTTGCAAACTTTTTTGCAAAAAAGGTCTAAATCATAGATACAGCTTGGTTGCGCAACCAATTCGTGTTTTTTTTCCTTTTAAATAAACCGTGCATTAGTAAATCTGTCTCGTTTTTTCGGGACGGGCTGTTTCTGAACAAAGGGGAAAACATGGCAAAGTATCAGCCCGCGCACAAAAAAGCGCAATCCAAGCTCAACCTTGCTAAGCCTGCGGTGACCATGGCCGTTACCGCCAGCCTTGCACTGTCTCCGGTCCTGCAGACCGCTGCTTTCGCTGAGTCCGGCACCGACGCCAACGACGACGTCAAGGCCGAGCAGAAGCAGGCCAGCAAGGAAGAGATTGCTGCCGCTAAGGCCGACGTCGAGAAGGCCCAGAAGGCATACGACGAGGCTAAGGCCAACGTCGAGAAGGCCCAGAAGGCCTACGACGAGGCTAAGGCTGCCGAGTCCGAGGCTAAGGCCGGCGACCAGGAGGCCAAGAAGGCTCTCGAGGACGCTGCCGCTGCCGAGATGGAGGCCGAGACCAAGCTCGCCACCGCCAAGACCGCTCTGGACGAGGCCAAGAAGGCTTACAAGGACGCCCAGGACGCCGCCGACGCACTCGGTGTTAAGTACAACGAGCTCGACAACAAGGCCCTCAATGCTCGTAAGGATGCGGACGACGCAAAGGCCGCATGGTCCAAGACTACAGGTAAGAAGGCCGAGGCGGAGGCCAATCTGAAGGTCGCCCAGAAGAAGGACCAGACCGTTGCGGACGCCCAGAAGGCATACAACGATGCCATGGATAAGGCCAACGCATCCGGCCAGGCATACAACGATGCTCTGAATGCTGCTGACAAGGCTGCTCAGAAGAAAGAGGATGCTAGGTCCGAGTGGAGCGCGGCTATCGATAAGCAGGTTGAGGCAGAGAAGAATCTTGCTGCTGCCCACAAGAAGGACAAGGCCGTTGCC
Organism: uncultured Collinsella sp.; assembly: GCA_937981515.1. Classification (GTDB taxonomy): domain Bacteria; phylum Actinomycetota; class Coriobacteriia; order Coriobacteriales; family Coriobacteriaceae; genus Collinsella. The sequence goes on from CALJNY010000268.1 coordinate 7,037, forward strand.
GACGCTGAGGCCGCGCTTAAGAAGGCTGTTGATAAGGACAATCAGCTGGGCCAGGAGTTCAATGAGCTTGACAACGCTGCAGCCAAGGCTGAGGACGCCGCCGATGCCAAGAAGGGCGAGTGGGACGCTAAGCTCGACGAGGTAAACAATACAGCGGAAGCTTATAAGAATCTTGAGGCTAATAGGGCAAAGGCAGATAAGCTTGCCCAGGATTATCACGATAAGATCAACGGTGACGTTGCCGAGGATCAGGCTAACAAGGATAAGACCTTCGATGACCTGTGCGCAGCGAATGAAGCTCTTGCTGCCGCCAAGTCTGAGCTTAATAACCAACAGGGTGTTCTCAACTCTTATAAGAAGCAGCTGACGCAGGCTCAGATTTCCGACAATATGTGGGAGATTCAGCGTTTAGGCCAGATGGTTGATGCTCAGGAGGGCGTCGTTGCTGATGCGCAGGCTAAGGTCGATAAGGCCCAGACTGACTACAACAATGCCGTCGATGCAGACAACAAGGCATACAGCAAGCTGCAGGACTCCACCAAGGAGGCCGAGGATCTGAAGGCACAGTGGGATGCTGCTGTTGCCCTGGTGAACCTTGGCGAGCAGTATCCGCAGCTTAAGGCTGATGCTGATGATCTTGGTCGCGAGTACAATGAGCTCAACAACAAGGCTCTGAAGGCTCGCGATGCTGCTAAGGCTAAGGACGCCGAGTGGGCCGCTGCTCGCGATGCTCGCGATGAGGCCCAGGCTGACCTTGATGCTGCTAAGAACCTGCCTTCCGTCGAGGATGCCGAGAAGACCCTCAAGGATGCCAAGAAGGCTGCTGATGACGCTGCTGCCGAGTTTAACAAGTGCGACAACGATGCGCTCAATGCCGAGAAGGCCCTCAAGGATGCAGAGAAGCAGAAGGACGAGGACCTCAAGGCCGCAAACGATGCACAGGTCGCTCTCGAGGATGCCA
>CALJNY010000269.1 GCA_937981515.1 uncultured Collinsella sp.
ATCTGATCGGGTGTGTAGCCCGTGGTGCCCGAGACCAACGCGGCACCCGTGCGCTCGACATAGGTGACGATGGCATCGAAGGTCACGACGTTCGAGAAGTCGATGATGACGTCGGCTGCCGGGGCGCTCTCGAGCTCGGACAGATCAAAACCGATCTGGGCGACGATATCAAAAACGGGCTGACCGGCGGCGTCGACAACGCCCTCGGCGGTGGTGCGGATGAGCGAGCCCATGCGGCCCGTTCCCATAATGACAGTCTTAATCAAGCAGACCAGCTCCCTTCAGAGCATCGGTAAGTGCAGCGCGCGTGTCGTCTGCCATGGGGCATAGAGGCATGCGGTAGTTTGCCTCGATCATACCCATCTGAGCAAGCGCTTCCTTGACGGGGATGGGGTTGACCTCGCTAAAGAGGGCATTGATGAGCGGCTGGCCGGCAATCTGGATATCGCGGGCGCGCGCCACGTCACCGTCCAAATAGGCGCGGCACATGTCATGCACAAGCTGCGGCTGAATGTCGGCCCACACGCTGATGGTGCCCGAGGCGCCCAGGCTCATGAGCGGCACGGTGAGCGCATCCTCGCCCGAGTACATGCGGAAGTCGTCGGACAGCAGGTGGGCGATCTTGGCCGCGTAGGCGACGTTGCCCGAGGCTTCCTTGATGCCCATGATGTTGGGGTGCGCGGCCAAGCGCTCTACGTTGCGCTCGCTGATGCCGCAGCCGCAGCGGCCGGGGATGTTGTACAGGATGCAGGGGATGTCCACAGCATCGGCGACGGTCTTAAAGTGCTGATAGATACCCTCTTCATTTGACTTGTTGTAGTAGGGGGTGATGAGCAGCAGGCCGTCGGCTCCCAAGCCCTGGTAGGTGAGCGACTTGGTGAGCATCGTCTGCGTGGAGTTGGAGCCCGAGCCGGCGATGACGGGGACGCGTCCTGCAACATGCTTGACCACGGCGGCGACGACGGAGTTGTCCTCGTCATCGGTCATCGTGGCGCTCTCGCCGGTGGTGCCCAGGGGGAGGATGGCGTCGGTGCCGTTTTGCAGGTGGAAATCGATAAGGCGCTCGAGTGCATCAAAGTCGACGCTGCCGTCCTTTTTAAACGGTGTAACAAGGGCGACGATTGAGCCCTCGAGATTGCGGATGTCCATGTTCTTCTCCTTCGCGTCCGCGATCTGGATGCGTTTGTTCCATTGGGCGGCGACTGCCAGGCGCTCGTCTTGGGCCCGACGGCGGGCGCTTTCGGCGCGCGACTTGGCCAGCAGCTCTCGGCCGCTCGGCAGCACGTCGAGCGTGGCAAAGTAATCGCCCGGGCGCTCGGCACGGCGGATGAGGTCGGCCGAGCCATCGGGGCGCAGCAGGACCTCGGCGGAGCGCAGCCGCCCGTTGTAGTTGTAGCCCATGGAGTAGCCATGCGCGCCGGTATCGTGGATCACGAGTGCATCACCCATGTCGATCTGCGGCAGTTCACGGTCGATAGCGAACTTATCGTTGTTCTCGCACAAGTTGCCCGTGATGTCATACGTGTTCGTGACCGGTGCTGCGGTCTTGTCAGGGCCACCCGGCTGTCCCATCACCGTAATGTGGTGGTAGGCACCATACATAGCGGGACGAATGAGGTCGACGGCGCTTGCGTCCACGCCGATATAGTCCTTGTAAATCTGCTTCTCGTGGATGGCCTTGGTGACCAGGCAGCCGTAGGGGCCCATCATAAAGCGGCCCATCTCGGTGCAGATGGCCACATCGCCCATGCCGGCAGGAACCAGGATCTCGTCGTATGCCGCATGCACTCCCTCGCCGATGGCGTGAATGTCGTTGGCCTGCTGCTCGGGCAGATAGGGGATGCCGACGCCGCCGGACAGATTGATAAAGGCGACATGTGCGCCGGTCTCGCGCTCCAGGCGCACGGCAAGTTCAAAGAGGATGCGTGCGAGCTTGGGATAGTAGTCGTTAGTGACGGTGTTGCTGGCAAGGAATGCGTGGATACCAAAGTTCTCGGCACCCTTGGCCTTGAGCATGCGGAAAGCCTCAAAGAGCTGCTCGGTGGTCATGCCGTATTTGGAGTCTCCGGGGTTGTCCATAATGCCGTTGGAGAGCTGGAACAGGCCGCCCGGATTAAAGCGGCAACTGACTGTCTTGGGGATGGGCCCCGCAACGCGCTCAAAGAACTCGATATGGCTTATGTCGTCAAAGTTGACGATGGCGCCCAGCTTATCTGCAAGGGCAAAATCCGCTGCCGGCGTGTCGTTGGACGAGAACATGATGTCGTGGCCGGTGATGCCCAGTGAGCGGGCGATCATGAGCTCGGTATAGCTCGAGCAATCGCAGCCGCAGCCGTATTCGTTGAGGATGGAGATGAGTGCCGGGTTAGGGTTGGCCTTGACGGCAAAGTATTCCTTAAAGCCCGGGTTCCATGCAAAGGCGTCGCGCACCTCTTGCATGTTGCGGCGGATGCCCGCCTCGTCGTATAGGTGAAACGGCGTGGGGAACTGCTCGACGATATGCTCGAGCGTTTCCTTGTCCACAAACGGCTGTTTGGCCGCATATGCTTCGTTGGGGGTCAATGCCATGTCCCGTAAACCTCGCTATCCAGACGGCGCCATCTGCGCATCGAATCCGCATAGCGTGGACCCCATGTCCGGATAGCGCTCCCGCATTGCTGCAGACAGTCCTGCGGGTGTTTCCCGCAGACCCACCAGGTTGTTCGTGCCCGAAAAACCCAGTTCGGCGGGTTTCGCCTCCCCACGGGGTCAAAGCCTGCCGGCTCGCCCGCGGTTCTTCGTGCCCGCGCCTCTATCAAGTGGTAACGACCCTACCACGTTGCACTTTACCAAACAAGAGTATTCGTATATAACGTTTAAAAAATGCAGGGATATGCTGGAAATAAGGGTGTGGCAATCTTGCGGCACAATAAGATGGCAACTGGCGCGCACCTATGAAAGGAACCTCTATGACCGAGCTCCAAGAACTCCGTCGCTATCGGCGCGACTTGCACAGGATCCCGGAGCTCGACTTCGATCTTCCGCAGACGATCGCCTATATTGAGGGCGTGTTGGCGCCGCTCGCCTGTGAGGTGACCCATCCGTGTCCGAGCTGCGTTTGTGCCTTCTTCGATGCCGGTGTGGGCGCTACGCGTGCCACGGCGATTCGCGCCGACATGGACGCCCTGCCCATCGCGGAGGCAACAGGCGCGGCCTTTGCCTCGACCCATCCCGGCAAGATGCATGCGTGCGGACACGATGGACACATGGCCATGGCGCTTGCTGCCGCGACGCATGTCGACCGCACGATTCGCGAGCGGCCGGGCGTCATCAAGTGCAACGTGCTCTTTGTGTTTCAGCCGGCCGAGGAAACGACCGGTGGCGCCAAGACAGTGTGCGAGAG
>CALJNY010000270.1 GCA_937981515.1 uncultured Collinsella sp.
AGCGCTTTTTGGCCGATAACGGTGTGACCGTCCCCGAGCGTAATATCTCGACCGATTCCGATGCCGAGCAGACACTCATCGCCGTCGGCGGAAAACGCCAGGTTCCCTGCCTATTCATCGACGGCAAGCCACTCTACGAGTCGAGCGACATCATCGCATGGGCACAGAAGAACCTGCTCTAGTACGCGCATCCCGTCCGTCCAAGGCCCCACCCCATACGGCCTAAACATGTACACCAGCATCCAAAGTCGACATTTTTCGACATCTTTGGATGCTGGCGTACAACTTTTGGGTAGCCATGGACGCTCTTAACCGGCTAATTGTTTGAGGCGACCTTTGGATTATGGCTGTTTGATGCCTCGGGAAAGAGTTTCCGAGGGAGCTATGGTCAAAAAAGGGCAAATATGAGTACTGCTACCTGTTTAGTAGCAGCAATTTTGATTATTTCAGGAACTATTCAACGTTCCACTCGTCCGCAGACGACGTTATTTCTCCTCATATGTTCAATAAACGTAGCTCTTAATGGGAACAAATCTCATCAGGAGCTACTATTTATAGCAAAATGAATGCAACCATAATGGCAACAATACTCATATTTGCCATTTTTTGACCACGACCCTCCAGAATAGTCGCTGAGAACGACACTAAGTGACAAAATCCGGCACTTAAACGTTCTTGTATGACTAGCCATTGAAGGACACCCAACGACTACTCCAATTCGCGACACACTGTGTCGCGAATTAAGCTGGTCCCACTATCGAAGACCGGTGAGAGCTCCTGCCCAGAATCTCGATAACTTAATAAACGCTCCCCTCCGGAAGTTCAACGAGCATCCAAATTCCAAGCTGAAAAGCAAAAGAGTATCGAAGCCGTCAATGCTCATTTCCTATCGAGCAGGCGGATCAAAACAAGCTAATTAGCCCGATAAACTGCTTGTATTTTTGTCTACAAAACTGTATACAAAAAAGGAATCCGAGAACCAGCGCTCGACATTATGTCGATCGATAGGAGGCGCCATGGATGCTGAGCAGCTTGAAAAAATGATGGGATTTGCCCCTGGAGAGTTAGAGAAAGCCGCGGAAACTTACGAAAAAGATGAATGGCCGAAAGGCCGCACCGTTAAGCTGGGAAGGCCGCCGATCTCTGATGAGCCGAGCGCTGTCTTGTCGGCACGTGTGGGCGAATCGGTTCTTGAGGCGTTTGACGAAAAAGCCAAACGCCATGGGCAAACGCGCACGGAACGGCTCAGGGAACTCATAACACTTGATGCAATGATTGCCTAGGCACCGCTCCCCCGCCGAACCCAAACATGTACGCCAGCATCCAAAGTCGACATTTTCGACATCTTTGGATGCTGGTGTACAGCTTTTTGCTACATAGTCGTTGGGGACGTCCTTAAATGACCAGTCGTTAAAGAACGCCCCCGATGACTAGTTAGCCGTGGAAGCGAGCTGTGGGTGCAAGCGGCTGTTCGCGAAAGACGCGCTCGACGGCGGCGCGGTATTCGTCAACCTTTTTGGTCTTACGTACGAGTTTGTGAACGGTAGCGGGGTCGGCGAAGGCGCATTTGGCGTAGAACCACCACTCCTTCATGCGAAAGACCGCGTTGCCGCCAATCTCTTCTGCATAGGCTGCAAACAGCGTATCATGGAAACGCTGCAGCTCGGCTGCCGTGGCAGCAGGACCGCCGTTGACCATGCGAGCCAGCGCGGGGTTCGTGAGCAGGCCGCGTCCCAGCATCACATGACGCGTGCCGGGATAGGCCTCCACCAGCGCATCCATGTCCTCAAGATCAAAAATGTCACCGTTATAGGCGACCGGGAACGGCGCGCGCTCCAGCGTCTCGCCATAGAACCCCTTGCGCGGCGAGCCCGTATAGCGGTCCTTTTGCACACGCGGATGCACGATTAGCTCGGCCAGCGGCATGCGACAGTAAAGGTCGAGCACGCGCTCATACTCGTCATCGCTCTCCAGACCCAGCCTGGTCTTGACCGACACCGGCAACGGCGATCGCTCGCACACATCGCTCAAGAACACCTCGAGCTCGTCTAAGTTGCGCAAAAAGCCCGATCCCTTACCCTTGGCAACAACCGTTCCCGAAGGGCAACCCAAGTTGAGATTGACCTCTCGATAGCCCATGTCGGCGAGCACCTGTGCCGCCCACACAAACTCGCCCGCGTTCTTGGACATCAACTGAGGCACTACGTTGAACCCCTGGTTATTGGCAGGATCGATCTCCTTAAACGCCTTGCCGCCAAAGCGGTTTCCCACCCGCGGCGGCGGCAAAAACGGCGTGTAATAACAATCGAGCGCACCGAAGCACTCCGCATGCACGCGACGGAACACATGCCCGGTAATTCCCTCCATGGGGGCCAACGAAAGGATCATCAACATCTACCCTCAGATCAATGCGGCAAAGGGACTGCCCCTTTGTCACATGCATTATGCCTTGTGCTTCAGATAATTCACAAGGCAGAGGTAGCTACTTGACGATAATCACCCTTCCATCCGTCGCCTCACGCAACGAAGGTGAAAGCTTTTCCGCGAAGTGAACAAGTGAAATCGGACCCCCGATGCATCGACACTTTTGGAGAGCCATTTCCTGCGGTTTTATCGCTCAAATCCTGCGGTTTTAGCGTCGAAAAATGTGGGTGCTTCAGGGGTCCAGAATAGGTCGTTCACTTCTCGGAAAACCATTCGCCTTCGATTTGCTGGCGCTCACAAACAGTGAGAGACTGTCCCACGGCAACCCCCTTGCGCGTCATTCGCCCCACGACAGCGACTCCGTGCTCCAAAAACGACGTTCATGATCACGACGACCACCAACACCACGCTGTTGACACTATGTTTGAATAATAGACGCCCCCACTCATTTATACTAAAGAGCGCGTGCGCATCGCCCCCGAAAACGATGAGGATCGAGGACCCCATGCAGCAACTCACCGAGCGAGAAAAGAAACGCATCCAGCGGTACTGCACATACCCCAAGATCGCAGCGACCGCACTCGTCATATCGTTCGCGGCATGCCTGTTGATGTTGCCGCTCCAAATGATCAACGATATCGCGTTCCACCAAAAAGAATTCCAACCCGCGGGCATTTATACCGCCATCGCACTCACCGTTATCGAACTCGCCATCTTTTGCTATTGCGCTCTTGCGCCGCGCTTTGGAATGCAGGGCAAACAGTGGAAGGAGCTGCAGAGCAGGCTCGCGGTAGCCCAGACCAACAAGGACCGTTCCGCGGAGGTCGCCGGCGTGCTTGCCACGCAAGCTGCCGGCCGCCTGCTCAAGAACAGCGATAACGATCTCGCGCGCAACTTGGGCGGTGCCGCCGAGGTCGCCGGCGCCGTAGGGGCAGTCGCCACGGCGGCAGACGTGCTAGCCGAAACCTCGAGCAATGCCGAGGCCATGGCAAACGCATACGGCGTGACGATTCCAAGCGTCAAGAAGCAGATCATGGCTCTCGCGGTGTTGCCCGTCATTGTGCTGCTTGGCGTCTACATCCCGCAGTTTGTCCAGGGAAATAACGAGCTTCAGGCAAGAAAGGCTGCAGCCGCCGAGCAGCTCGCCATCGCGCAAGATGCCCTGGAGCCCGTGTGCGAACGCGTCGCAGCAGACGACCCATACGAGTCGTATCACGACTACGGCTACCGCATAATCGGCTATCTACGCGATAATGACCTCGGCGCTCAAGCAGCCTATATCTACCTTTCTTTTGATGTAGACGGCACGCTCACGGACGTCGATTACGTCAGTCAGATCGACCCCGAGGCAAGCCTTGCAGACAACCTCGCCCGCGCCGAGCAGGATATCGCGACGCTCTGTGCCCCGCTCAATGGGCTGGACGTTTCCGTTGCCACACCGGGCCTCCTCACGCCATGCAGCCTGTCGGATGAATTTAAGCAGGCATTTTTAGCCGGCTCCCAATATGAAGAAATCAGCATCAAGACGGAGGGCGAATCCATCAGGTCGTACTACGCCTTTGACACCGAGCCCAAAGAAGAGTTCGACGAATACACCCATCCGGAAATTAGGCTCATGCTCTCTGCAAAGAAGAACTAAAGGCTTACGCTCTAATTGCCGCTCGCGAACATCGTCTATATCTCGAGGTCTAATACTTTTCCGAGAAGTGAATGGCTATATTTGAACCCCCGAAGCATCGACATTTTCTGACGCCAAAACCGCAGGATTCAACAATCAAAACCGCAGGAAATTGCATCTCAAAAGTGTCGACGCTTCGGGGGTCCATTTTGACTCGTTCACTTCTCGGAAAAGTATTAGACCTCGAATTCACAAGCCGCTCAATGTGACAAAGGGACCGTCCCTTGTCACATTATTCGGAGCGCAGGGCCTCCACGGGATCCTTCCTGGACGCGCTGCGGGCGGGCAGCAGGACGGCAACGACCGTCAGTAACACCGAAATTGCAATAAGCACCAGCGCATCCCGCACGGGCAGACTCATCAGATTGGGGACCTGTTTGGCAGCAAGCGCCCAGGCATTAACCGGAAAGCTCACGGCCACCACAACGACAATGGCAAAGACGCCGGCGATAAGCCCCTCAATAAAGGTCTCGGCGTTAAACACGTTGGCCACGTTGTGCTTCGACGCGCCGATCGCGCGCAGGATGCCAATCTCCTTCTTGCGCTCCAGCACGCTGATGTACGTGATGATGCCGATCATGATGGAGCTCACCACCAGGCTGATACTCACGAATGCGATGAGCACCAAGCTGATGGTGTTCACGATGTCGGTCACCGAGCCCATGATGATACCCATGTAGTCGGTGTACGAGATTGCCTGTTCATCGTGACCAGCAGCTTTGACCTGCTTGTTGTACGCATCGATGTGATCGAGTACGCGCTCCTTGGCCTCAAAGTCGCGCGGGAAAATCTTGACCGAGATGGGGTCGGCCTCGTCCGCATAGCCCAGTGTGGTCAGATTGTTATCGTAGGTGAGCTTCGACGCCTTGGCATAGCTCATCATGAGCGAGCTCAGGTCCTCGGCGTCCATGTTGAAGTGAATGGCATGAGCAAAGGCACTCGCATCCACGCGCATGGCGCTCGCCAGGCTAGCAAAACTCGACGACATCCGCGTCGCCATCTGGCCCATGAGCCCTGCTGCGCCTGCCTTGAGCTGAGCTGACACCGTCGCCGCAATCTGATCGCTGATCGACTTCATCACCTGATCCATTGCCTGCTGCAGATACGGAGTCAGCTGCTTTTGGACATAGTCGGTCATCGCCTGTTGCAGGCGCTCGGCCAAGGCATCGCCGCCGAGCGCTTTGAGCTGGGCCAGGATTTGCTGGGCTGCGGCATCATTTTCAAGATACGTCGAGAATGCGGCAGCGAGCTTTGACGCGTCTTTAAGATCTTCGGGTGTCAGCGCCTTAAACTGATCAGACTGCAAAAAGCCCTCAAACAGTTGGTTGGCTAGTGTTCCCACCTGCTGCATTTGCTCGGGCGTGAGTTCCAGACCGTCAAAGATGCCCGAGAAATCTGGGGCCGGTGCTTTTGCCATGATGTCGCTGAAGTCGATGTCCTTGCCAACGCCCGAAAGGTCAATATCCAGCCCGGACAAATCAAGACCCGACAGGTCCATACCGCCGGCAACACCCGAGAGCGCAGACGCATCGAACGAGAACGCACTCTTGAGCGCCGCCTCGTCCACACTGAACATGCTGCCCAAATCCACGCCTTGCTTGGCCTCGCCCTGCAGTTCATCGAAAGACTTGCCCGTAAAGACATCCGTCTCGGGGCGGGCGAGTTGCTCCTGCACAATCTGCGAATCGGCGGCGCGCTCCATAAGCCGGCGAGTCAGCGCATGCGTATAGGCAATGCCCGGAGACAACGCGCTCGCATTGGCCGTCTCGTTAGGTCGCACCACGCCCACAATGTGCACGTCGATACCGTCGGCAACCTTGGCGGCCATAAAGTCGGCATCACCAGACATGTCGGTCCATATGCCGGTCTCTTCGTTTTTGCGATAGACATCGGCCGGCGACAGCATCTTAAACGTCGTGGACAGCGCATCGTCGTAGGTAAAGTCGGTACCGGTCTCGGGTGCTTTGACCCCACCGTCAGCCGTCATGGCGCTGTTTACCAGACCGTTGAGCTCATCGATATCCAGCGCACCGATGCTATAGAGCGTGTAGTCGCCCACCGTGCCGCGGCTCGAAAGCACCATCACGGCTTCGTTGGCAGACGTGGGCCAATGACCGGCGACGACATCGTACTGGCTGTCGAGCAGGCTCTGGTCGTCAATCATCTCGTTAAAGACCGAGGTTCCCATGGATTCCATGCTCACCGTTGCCGCCGAGCTCGCGCCTCCGCTCATGGCCTCGGTCATGGCGTTGGGCACCAGCCGGACGGGCTTCTCGTCGCCCTTGCCCGCACGATAGACAACCGGCGTCACGCCGTAGCCGTACTGGATAGCGTTGACTTCTTTATCGATGCCGTCGCCGCCGCCGTCAAGCCATGCCTTAAAGCTCGTCATATCGTTAGATTTAACACTTGCGAACATATCCTTTACGGCTGTGACCACGGGAATCTTATCGGTCCCCTTAGCCTTGCCACCGATGGCGTCATCGGACGAGCCCTCGCCCTTGGATGCCTCCTCATCGGTAGCCCCCTGACCGCCCATCATGGACGACAGGTCGTAATCCTGCTTGGAAATGGTGAGCGGGTAGCTCGAGAGCGTATCCTCCTCGACCTTTTTGATGTAACCGTTTACGCCATTGGACAGCGCCAAGATCGCCGCGATACCGATAATGCCAATCGAGCCCGCAAAGGCAGTCATGGCCGTGCGACCCTTCTTGGTCATAAGGTTGCGGGCAGAAAGCCCCAGCGCCGTCACAAAGCTCATCGAGGTTTTGCGCGTAGGCTTGGCCTCGCGGCGCGTGGCGTCAGCGACATCGAAGGGATCGGAATCGTCGGTGATCTTGCCGTCCGCCAGGTTGACAATGCGCGTGGCATATTGGTACGCCAGCTCGGGATTGTGCGTGACCATGATAACCAGGCGGTCGCGCGCCACGTCCTTGAGCAGATCCATGACCTGTACGGATGTCGTTGAGTCCAAAGCGCCGGTCGGCTCGTCTGCCAGCACGATCTCGGGATCGTTAATCAGGGCGCGGGCGATGGCCACGCGCTGCATCTGTCCGCCCGATAGCTGGCTCGGGCGCTTGTTAACGTGCTCGCCCAGGCCGACTTTCTCCAACGCCTCGCGCGCACGCTGGCGGCGCTCGGCATGCCCCACG
>CALJNY010000271.1 GCA_937981515.1 uncultured Collinsella sp.
GGCGCTCGCTCATATTGAGGGCGGCCGCTTTGTGATGGAGCTCGTCTTTCCGCAGGCGATCGGCGGTGTTCGATGATGCTGGCGCCCCACGAGCTCGCGCGTATCTTTTTCGCGGGTGAGTTGGATGAGGCCCGTATCGTTTCTGCCGATGCTTTTGATGGGTGCGAGTTCTTGGGTGCCGCGTCGATCGCCATTGGCGTGTTTGATGGCGTGCATCGTGGGCACCAAGAGCTGATCGAAGCGGTTATTCGCGATGCACATGATCACGGCAGCAAAGCGGTCGTGGTCACCTTCGATCCTGATCCGGACGTCGTGGTGAGTCCGTTGCCCGCCCAAAAATTGATGACGACGGCCGACCGCCTGCATGCCCTGGCTCAAACCGGGGTCGATGCGGTGGTGGCCGTTCCCTTTACGTCCGCCGTGGCGGCACTCGACCATGTCGGGTTTCTGGCGCTGTTGTCGCGCGTTGTCGACATTCGCTCCATTCGTGTAGGTAGCGATTTTAGGCTCGGCCGCGGCGGCGCTTCGGGCGTTGCCGAGATGCGCGCCTGGGGCACTGAACGTGGGGTTGACGTTTACGGTCACGACCTGCTCTGCGTTAACGGGCAGACCATCTGCGCCACGCGCATCCGCCATGAGCTGGGTCAGGGTCATGTGGAGCTGGCTGCCGAGCTTCTCGGCCGTCCCTATATGCTGCGCGGCGTTGTGGCGGCTGGCCGTCACGAGGGCTCCGATATGGGCTTTCCCACGGCAAACATCCAGGTGCCCGACGGCATCCAAGTGCCTGCCGATGGCGTCTATGAGGGTCTGGTGCTGGTCGACGATACCGTATGGCCTGCTGCCGTTAACGTCGGCCTGCCGCCGACCTATGCCGATGATGCCGCCTCGGCGCATCTCGAGGCCAACTTGATCGGCTATGCGGGCGACCTGTATGGCGCTTCCGTGTCGCTGGCGTTTACGCGCTGGCTGCGTCCGTCTCGCGTGTTCGATTCCCTGGACGAGTTGATCGCGACCGTCGAGGGTAATATCGACGATATCCGTCATAACTTGGGTGAGCAGGGGGTGAGTATCCGTGATTAGCGATGAGGAAAAAGATCAGGTACGCGCGGCGTCAGACTTGGTTGCCATCGTGCAGGAAACGGTTGAGCTCAAGCCCCGCGGCCATGAGTTTTGGGGCTGCTGCCCCTTTCATGGCGAAAAGACCCCATCGTTTCACATTATCCCTGCTACGCAGGTGTGGCACTGCTTTGGCTGCGGCGAGGGCGGCGACGTTTTCACCTATATCATGAAGCGCGAGAACCTGAGTTTTCCCGAGTCGATCCGCTATTTGGCTGATCGTGCGGGCATTGAACTGCACGATACCGGCGCGCAGCGCGATCGCGGCACCAAGCGTGCCCGCATCTATGACCTGTGCGCCGAGACGGCCCAGTTCTACCACACCATGCTTATGCGCGGTAAGGACAGCCGTCCGCGTGAGTACTTTGCCAGCCGCGGTATGGGTGGCGATGTCTGTCGACGCTACTGCCTAGGTTTTGCGCCGGGTCGCAACGCGCTGGTATCGCACCTGTCGCAGGCGGGCTTTACCCCGCAGGAGATGATCGACGCTAACGTGGCCGTGAGCCGCGGACGCGGACAGCTTGCCGACCGTTTTTATGACCGCGTGATGTTCCCCATCTTTGATGAGCAGGGTCACAATATCGCCTTTGGCGGGCGCATCATGGGCGATGGGCAGCCTAAGTACCTCAACACTGCCGAGACGAGCGTGTTTCATAAAAAGCGAAACCTCTACGGCTTTAACTGGGCCAAGGAGTTTATCGTCGCGCAGGATACCGCCATCGTGGTGGAGGGCTATACCGACTGCATCGCCTGCTGGGAGGCAGGGATCAAAAACGTCGTCGCCACGCTGGGCACGGCGCTCACGGAGCATCACGTAAAGACGCTAACCCGCTTTGCCAAGCGCATTGTGTATATGTTCGATGGCGACGCCGCCGGTCAAAAGGCCGCTCGCCGCGCGATTCAGTTTATCGAGCAGGATTCGATGGACCTGCGCTGCGTGGTGCTGCCCGACGGCAACGACCCCATGGAGTTCATCACGGCGCATGGCGGCGAGGCACTTCAGGCGCGCATCGATGCCGCCGAGCCCCTCATGGACTTTGTGTACCGCTCGCTACAGGAGTCGAGTGACATTACCACGCCGGGCGGTCGTGCCAAGGCGCTCGAGGATGCGTTGACGCTCATCTATCCGCTGCGCGACAGCTATATGATCGACACGTACTTTATCCAGATTGCCGACCTGCTGGGTTTGGACCTGGAGACCGTGCGCGCCAGTTCGGGCCGCGTGTTTCGCGATGTCGCCAAGCGTGAGGATGCCGAGCGCCGGCGTGAGCAGAGCTACGAGCGTCAACGCGCGCAAGCTGAGCGCGCGGGCAGTGCGGGCGGTCGGGCGTCTGGTTTGCAGGGGACGTCTCGCGGTGCCTGGGCCGCGGGTGCGACGCCGCCGGTGTCCGCACCGGTCGAGGAGGACCCGTACGACTACGTTCCGCTTGATGCCTATGGGGCAGCGCCGGTGGAGGTCGACGAGGATCTGCCGCCAATCGATGTGCCGGCGGGGATGGAAAGCGCTGCGCCCGTTGCCGATAGCTCAAGCGCGGCGGCAGCTCCGTCGATGCCGATCGTTTTGACCGATCTGGAGCGGAAATCCCTGGCGGGGGAGCGCGAACTGCTGACCATGCTCACGAGCTATCCCGATTTGTTCCGCACGTATGCCGATCGCATTTGTTCTATCGAGTGGGTCGACCCGCGTCACGAGTCCATTGCGTGGGCCGTGCTGGCGACGCCGCCGGGAACCGATCCTGCGGCATGCATGGATGCGGCGCGCGCGGTGTGTCCCGAGGCGGCGTCGCTTGTCAGCGCCGGACGCATCTCGGCAACGAGTAAGCACCCGACCGAGACGAACATCGTCTTTATGCTCGATACGCTCTAGCTCTACACCATCAAACGTCGCATGCGAGCCGCGCAGGCCAAGTTGCGTCAGGACCGTTCTCTCGACGATGAGGCCCGTCGCGTGCTGACGATGCAGGCGGTACAAGATTCACAGCGCCAGCGCGAGCTCCAAAAGTCGATTGGTGGCGTGGCCGACCCGTTCCGTTTGATCGGTTTGGAGACCGCAGGTACCGATCAGGCCTAGATGTTGTGGTCAACCAGCGTATTCTCGCCTATATCCTGTCTTTATTTTGGGTATAGACGTTCATGTGTGTGCTAAAGTATTGAGTCCTGTGGACTACGAAGGGAGAATCTGTGCCAAAAAAGACTGAGAGCACGGGTACTGGGCTGGAATCCTACGTTGCAAAGCTCATGGGCAACGGCTCAAACAGGACTTCGGTAACCGAGGACGAGATTCAGGTCGCCCTGAAGGATATCGATGTCTCTGATGAGCAGCTCAACGCGGTGTATTCCGCGCTGCGCAACAGCGGCATCCAGATTATCTCCGCGAGCGGAAACGACGACGCCCCGATGGCCGTCGACGATGACGATAACGATACCGACGATTTCGACGATGACGAGCACGATTCCGGCTCGCTTGACGATCACGAGCTTAAGATGGCCCGCCAGGCCGATGCCGAGATGGGCTCTTCCAAGAGCAAGAAGAAGCGTACCGTGCGCACGTCTCGTTCGCGTTCGCGCGTGCGCGGCATCGATGCCTCCACGGTGATGCTGACCGGCGACCCGGTTCGTATGTACCTCAAGGAGATCGGTAAGGTCGACCTGCTGACCGCATCTGAAGAGGTCGATCTGGCCATGAAGATTGAGGCCGGTCTCGAGGCTACCGAGAAGCTCGAGGCTGCCGATGCAGGCGAGATCGAGCTCACCCGCGCCGAGATGCGTCGTCTTACGCGTATCGAGAACGTTGGTCTTGAGGCCAAGCAGGCGCTCATCAGCGCAAACCTCCGTCTGGTCGTCTCCATCGCCAAGCGCTATGTCGGCCGTGGCATGCTGTTCCTGGATCTGATCCAGGAGGGCAACCTCGGTCTGATCCGCGCCGTCGAGAAGTTCGACTACCAGAAGGGCTTCAAGTTCTCCACGTACGCCACGTGGTGGATCCGTCAGGCCATTACGCGCGCCATTGCCGACCAGGCCCGTACCATCCGTATTCCCGTGCACATGGTCGAGACCATCAACAAGCTCGTCCGCGTGCAGCGCCAGCTCCTCCAGGACCTGGGTCGCGACCCGACCCCTGAGGAGATCGGTGCCGAGATGGACATGAGTGCCGACCGCGTCCGCGAGATCCAGAAGATTTCGCAGGAGCCCGTGTCGCTCGAGACCCCGATCGGCGAGGAAGAGGATTCCCAGCTCGGCGACTTCATCGAGGACTCCCAGGCCATCGTTCCGCCCGATGCCGCCAGTTTCTCCATGCTGCAGGAGCAGCTCACCCAGGTGCTCGATTCGCTTGCCGATCGCGAGCGCAAGGTTATCGAGCTGCGCTTTGGTCTCGTTGACGGACATCCCCGCACGCTCGAGGAAGTCGGTCGCGAGTTTGGCGTCACGCGCGAGCGTATCCGCCAGATCGAGTCCAAGACCCTGGCCAAGCTCCGCCATCCCAGCCGCAGCAGCAAGCTCAAAGACTACATCGAGTCTTAGTAGTTACGGCGTTTTACCAAACGCCGTAACTGGTCGACGCTGCGCGGACACCAGAGCGACAACTTGTCATTCAAAGAGGACAGCATGACCAGAAGGTCTATGCCGTCCTCTTTTCATGCCAATTTGTTCGCTCTGGTGCCCGCTCGCTGGCATTGTCAAAACATCGGCGTTTCCGTTGCTGGTGCCGGCAGTTAGGCCGTCCCCAAGGGATCATGGCAAGAAAATTTCTTAAAAAAGTTCTTGCCCTTCGTCCAATCGTCCGTATAATTAACTTCGTTGCTTGAGAGCACGCACCTATTCCTCGGTAGCTCAATGGTAGAGCACGCGGCTGTTAACCGCGCTGTTGTAGGTTCGAGTCCTACCCGGGGAGCCAGGTTTTAAAACCCGTCGCTTATGCGGCGGGTTTTTTCATGCCGCGATCGCCGGTGGCGAACGTTACCGTATCAACATTTCGTGTCGAGGATGTAATCGCGAACCCCATGGCCTTAACATGGCGCGGTCGTTGTAAAATGTTGGAATGATTGCTCCCACGACATGGTGCCGCGAGCACCAAGAAAAGGAGATTCTTGTGTCTGAGACTATTAACGGCAGCCTGAGCGTCTCGAACGACGTTATTGCCGATATTGCCGGTTATGCCGCGATGACGTGCTACGGCGTCGTCGGTATGGCCGAACAGCTGCAGGGCGCCGAGAGCGTGCGCCTGCTTGCCGGCCAGCGCCTCCGCAAGGGCGTGCTTGTTTCCGCCGACGAGAACGGCCTTACGGTCGACCTTCACGTCGTGCTCGAGAACGGCGTCAACATGAAGTCCGTCTGCCACAATCTTTCGAGCTCCGTCGCCTTCACCCTGCAGGAGATCGCCCAAATCGATCCCGCCAGCCTTAAGATCGGCATTCACATCGACGCGCTCAAGAGCCGTCTGAACTAGCATCCGAATACGGAGATTTCACCACTCATGATTGCAAAGACCATTCGCACCTGTTTTCCGATCGCTGCGGCTGCCGTTTCCGAAAAGGCCGAGGAGATCAACAAGCTCAACGTCTTCCCCGTACCCGACGGTGACACCGGCACCAACATGTCGCTCACGCTCGCCTCGGTGACCAAGGAGCTTTCCGCCCTTCCCGCCGATGCCGACATGGAGGCCATTGCTGGCGCCATTACCCACGGCTCCCTGATGGGTGCTCGCGGCAACTCCGGCGTCATCACCTCGCAGATCTTGCGCGGCGTGGCCGAGGGCCTTGTCTCTGCCGATGAGCCCATTACGTCCGCCAATATCGCCTTCGCCTTCCGTCGAGCCGTCAAGGTTGCCTTCCAGGCTGTTCGTAAGCCCATCGAGGGCACAATCCTCACGGTCCTGCGTGATGTTTCGACGAAGGCAGACGAGTGCGAGAAGAAGAAGTTCTCTGCCGAGGATGCTCTCGACGCCATCGTCGTCGAGGCTTACCAGTCCGTCGCCCGCACGCCCGACCTGCTGCCCGTCCTCAAGGAGAACGGCGTGGTCGACTCCGGCGCCTTTGGCTTTGCCATCTTCTTGGAGAACTTTGTTGCCGCTGCCCTTGGCCGCAGCACCGTGGTCGAGGATTTCTCCGCTACGTTCGATTCCGCTGGCTCTGCCCGTGACGCCGCTCTTGACCGCGTGGAGATCGAGGCCAACGACGACTGGGAGGGCTCGGAGTTCCGCTACTGCAACGAGTTCCTCTTTAAGGCCGATGCCCCGTTTGACGAGGACGAGTGTCTGAAGTTCCTGGGCTCTATGGGCGACTGTGAGCTGCTCGTTGGTGCCTATCCCGACTACAAGATCCACGTGCACTCCAACACCCCCAACCTGGTGCTCGAGCACATGCTTCAGCTCGGTCAGATCTATGAGGTCTTTATCCACAACATGGAGATGGAGGCCCACGACCGTACCGCTAAGATTCACGAGGACCAGGAGAAGGCCGCCGAGCCCTCGAAGGCCCTGGGCTTTGTCGCCGTTGCCGCCGGCTCCGGCGAGGCCGACATCCTCAAGTCCCTTGGCGTTGACGTGATCGTCTCGGGTGGCCAGACCATGAACCCCTCGACCGCCGACCTGCTGGGCGCCGTCGACCAGGTCAACGCGACCTCGGTCATCATCCTTCCCAATAACGGCAACATCCGCATGGCTGCCGAGGCTGCCGCTTCTGCCTGCACCGACAAGAAGGTCGCCGTCGTTCCCACCAAGACCGTCCCGCAGGCCTTCTCCGCGCTGTTCGCGGTCCTGCCCGATTCCGAGCTCGAGGATGCTGTTGCCGCTATGGTCGACGCTATCAGCGAGGTTCGCGATGGCGAGGTCACTCGCGCCGTGCGCGACTCCAGCGCCTCTGACGGCTCGCCGATTCACTCCGGTGACGTCATGGGCATCATCGCCGGCTCCATCGACGTGGTCGGCTCCGACGTGAAGCAGGTCACGCTCGACTGTATCAACCGCATGCAGGAGGAAGAGGAGGGCGACGCGCTGACGATTCTGGCCGGCGAGGAGCTGTCCGACGAGGCCTTCCAGGAGATCGTCGACGCTATCGAGGAGGCTCAGCCCGATCTGGAGATCGACGCCCATCGTGGCGAGCAGCCGCTCTATCCCGTGATCTTCTCGATCGAGTAGGCTCTGCCCATGTCCGAGCTGTGCTCCGTGCCGCGCGTCTCGGAGCGTTTTGCCCAGAGCAATGCGCTCGACGAGGACATCGCGCGGCTCAAATATGTTTCGGGTAAACGTGAGGAGGCCCTTCGCCGTCTGGGAATTCGGACGGTGGGGGACCTCCTTCTCCATATTCCTCATCGCTACCTGGACTTTACTCGCTCGTGGTCCATCGAGATGGCGCCCATCGGTACCGTGTGCACCATCATCGCCACGGTCGATCGTATTGTCCAAAAGCAGCCCCGTCCGCGTATGCAGGTGACTGAGGTCTCGCTCGTGGACGAGACGGGCGTGCTGCAGGTTGCCTTTTTCCGTCAGCCTTGGATTGCCCAACAGCTTAAGCAGGGCGACCGCCTGGCCGTGATGGGCAAGGTCGAGTTTGCCTACGGCTTTAAGCAGATGGCCTCGCCCCACTTTGAAAAGCTCGAGGACGGGCGCGCCGCGGGTACCATTTTGCCGGTCCACTACGTAAGTGACGGCGTGAGTCAGGCATGGATGCGCCGTATCGTGAGCGGTGCGCTCGAAGTGGTCGCCAATCCGTTCGATCCCATTCCCGCGCCGCTGCGCGCAAAGCGGAAGCTCATGAGCAATGCCCGTGCGCTGCGCTCGATCCACTTTCCCTCGAGCATGGCCGAGCGCGACATCGCACGCCGGCGTCTTGCCTACGAGGAGTGTCTCTGCCTGCAGCTCGCGCTGCGTCTGCGCAACGATGGCGGTATGGTCGACGTAGTGCCTTATGCGCATGACGCGGGCGAGCATTTGGCTGCGCTCAAACAGGCCCTGCCGTTTTCGCTGAGCGATGAGCAGGAGGCTGCATTTCAAGACATCCTGCATGATATGTGCGATGGCGGTCGTGTGATGAACCGTCTGCTGCTGGGTGACGTCGGTACCGGTAAGACCGCCGTTGCCGCCTGCGCGTTGGCGGTTGCGGCCGATAGCGGCACCCAGGCGTGCGTCATGGCGCCCACGGGCGTGCTGGCGCGTCAATATGCCGATAAGACCGGCCCTCTGCTCTCGCAGGCTGGTATGACCTGGGCGCTCCTTACGGGCGCCACGCCGGCGGCCGAGCGTGAACAGATTCATGCTCGGCTCCAGTCTGGCGAGCTCGACGTACTCTTTGGTACTCATGCGGTGCTTTCGGAGAATGTCACGTTCAAGCATTTGTCGCTTGTGGTGATCGACGAGCAGCACCGCTTTGGCGTGGGTCAGCGTAACGCTCTACGCGCAAAAGGCCCGGGTGCCGACTTGCTGGTCATGACTGCCACGCCGATCCCGCGCACGCTGGCGCTTTCGGTGTACGGCGACCTGGATACGAGCATCATCCGCCATCGTCCCGTTCCGGGTGCCGGCGTGACGACGCGCGTCCTCACCGAGTCGAGTCGCGACCTGGCCTATGGCGCCATTCGCGAGGCGCACGAAAAGGGACAGCAAGCCTACGTGATCTGTCCGCTCGTGGAGCCGAGCGATTCGGCCGATGAGCTCGAAGACGTACCCGGCATCGCTCGCGACGACGAGGGCCGCGTGACCGTGCCCGTGCCGTTGCATGACACGGCGACCGAGCTCGATCGCCTTCGTCTGGCATTACCGGGGCTTACCATCGAGCGTCTTTACGGCCGCATGTCGGCGGGGGAGAAGGACCGGGTCATCGATGCCTTTAAGCGTGGCGAGATCGATGTGCTCGTCTCGACCACGGTGGTCGAGGTGGGCGTTGACGTGCCCAACGCCACCGTAATGGTTATCGAGAATGGCGAGCGCTTTGGTTTGGCGGCCTTGCACCAGCTGCGCGGGCGCGTAGGCCGCGGCAGCGTGTCGGGTACGTGCCTGGTCATGACGCACTCCAAGGGCAACGGCGGCGCGTCGGCGGCTCAAGACCGCCTCCAGTCGCTCGAGAAGACCTCGGACGGCTTTACGCTCGCCCAGATGGACCTGCGTCTGCGCCACGAGGGCGAAATCCTGGGTTACCGCCAGCATGGCGGCGTGACCTTGCGCTTTGTGGACCTGGATGCCGACGAGGAATTGATCGAGTGGGCTCATTTGGACGCGGTCGAGCTCTTGCGGTATGCTTGCAACCTTGACTCCGTGGCGACGCGCCCTCTACGCGATGCGGTCGCCATGCGGTATCGACACATCTTTAAGGAGGTCAGCGGAGGATGAGAATCATCGGCGGCGAATGGCGCGGTCGTAAGATCGAGGAGCCCCGTGGTCGCGATGTCACCCGCCCCACGACCGATCGCGTGCGCGAGGCGTGCGCATCTATGGTCATGTCGGCATTCGACTTCGATCTGGACGAGGTCCGCGTGCTGGATGCCTTTGGCGGCTCCGGCGCCTTGGGCATTGAGATGCTCTCGCGTGGTGCCCGCTCGCTCACCACGTTCGAGATCGATCGCAACGCTGCTCGTCTGATTACCAAGAATATCGAGTCGCTGTGCCGTGACCGTGCGCGTTGGCGCGTGGTGACGGGTGACGTGCTGGCAAGCGCCTCGCGCGGCCGCGTGCCGGGCGGTCCCTTTGACCTGGTCCTGCTCGACCCGCCCTATGCTTTTGGTGCCGAGCCGGTCGAGGAGCTGCTGCAAAACCTGTCTCAGCAGGGCTTGCTGGCGCAGGGCGCCTACGCTCTCTTTGAGCACGCCGCGGCCGATACGGGCGCTCACCCGACCGATTTTGAGACCGTGCGAGAGAAGCGCTACGGCATAACCTCGGTTGACTTGCTTCGCTGGGTTGGCAACGGCGAGGATGATGGCAACGATAGCGACGCACCCACGGAGGATGCCCATGAGTGACACCATTAACCGCGTAATCGTCCCGGGCACCTTCGATCCCATCACGTTTGGCCATATCGACGTCATCCGCCGCGCCCGCCGCATCTTTCCCAGCGTGATTGTGGCCGTTGCCGAGTCGCAGGGCAAAAACGGCGTCGGCACCACGTTTATGCTCGACGAGCGCGTGGCGCTGGCCCGTGAGGCGCTCGGTGATATTGACGGCGTCGAGGTGCTGCCCTTCACCGGGCTCTTGGTCGATTTTGCCCGCGAACAGGGAGCAGGAGCCGTGGTCAAGGGCCTGCGTGCCATGACCGACTTTGAGTACGAGCTGCAGCAGGCCGACCTCAACTACCGCCTGGATAGCGAGCTGGAGTCCATCTTTGTCATGAGTGCGCCGCAGTACGGCTATATCTCGAGCTCGGTGGTTCGCCAGATTGCCTCGCTCGGTAGCGACGTCTCTAATTTTGTTCCGCCCAATGTGGTCAAGGCGCTTAAACATCGCTTTTCGTGACGTTTTTTAATGCCTGGTGGCATGTGGTAAACTAACACGATGATATGTTACCTATGAAAGGAGACCGGATGCCGGGCGAGAATTTTCCTGGCGACAGGATCGTGAGTCTTGTCGACGAGCTCGAGGGGCTCATCGAAGAGGCTAAGACGCCGTTCGGCAAGAACGCCCAGATGAAGGTTATCGATGCCGACGTCTTCTTTAACATCCTCGACGAGATCCGCATGAGCTATCCCGAGGAATGGCAGAAGTCCCGCCGTATCCTCAAGGAGCGCGAGGAGCTTATGGCTTCCGCCGCCGCTCAGGCCGATTCCATCATCGCCGATGCTCAGCAGCAGGCGCTCACCATTGCCGGCGAGCAGGAGATCGTCCGCTTAGCGCAGCAGCAGGCCGACGACATCCGCGACCGTGCCCAGCAGTATGAGCGCGAGACGAGCTATGCCGCCGAGGATTACGCCGAGCAGGTCTTTACGCACCTCGAGGAGAACCTCAAGAGCCTGACCGGCACCGTCACCCGTTGTCGCCAGCAGCTTAACGAGGGTGCCGCCCAGCAGAATGGTCAGTGGTAATGGCTGAGTTCCCGAACGTTACCGTCGATCTTTCCGAGCAGCTCGAGTTTCCCGGAGACTCGTATCCGCTGACCGGCAAGGTCGATGTCGCCGCCTATACGGTGGGCGAGAAGGAGTACCAGCTGCAGGACGGCATTGACTACGACGTGGTCTTTACCAATGCCGGCACCGGTGTTCTGCTTACGGGCATGGTCCGCGCGCACGCAACCGGTGAGTGCGACCGTTGCCTGGAGCCCGCTTCGTTTGATATCGCCGGTGAGATTGAGGAATTCTATCTCTTTAACGAGCCCGAGGACCCCGAGGCCTACGAAGACGGCTATGAGCTGCTGGGCGAGGATCGCATCGTCGATCTGGGCGAGCCCATCAACGACGCGGTCGTCATGGACACGCCGTTCGTTGTCCTGTGCAAGCCCGATTGTCGCGGCCTGTGCCCCACCTGCGGCATCAATCTCAACGTCGAGCAATGCGATTGCGCCGCTCAAGCAGAGGCCGAATGGGCCGCTGCCACGGAAAATCCATTTGCAGCATTGAAGAATCTCAAGCTTGACGAGTAAAACTGTGGTAGTATCGCTACTTGCGCGTAATCGCCACACTGGATAGTTCATAAGGAAGGTCACTATGCCCGTACCTAAACAAAAGCAGGGTCGTATCCGCACTCACACCCGCCGTTCCGCCAACATGAAGATCTCGGCTGCGGCTCAGTCCACGTGCCCCCGTTGCGGCGCTGTCAAGCTCCCGCACCACGTGTGCCCCAGCTGCGGTTTCTACAAGGACCGCGAGGTTATCGTTACCGAGTAACTGTATACTCTGGATGCGATGCCGTTCCAACTGGAACCACAATGGCCGGCTCAATGAGTCGGCCATTTTTGTATAAGGAGCATGTATATGAGTAACGTTCGCGTTTGTGTAGACGTTGTGGGCGGAGACGAGAAGCCTCAGGTTGTCCTCGACGGTATCGAGGCGGCGCTTGCGGCGGATCCCGATATCGAGGTCTTGGCCGTCGGTCCCGCAGAGATCGTGAACCCCTTTGCCGCGGCTCACGCTCGCGTTGAGGCCTTGGAGGCGCCCGATGTCATCGCCATGGATGACGATCCCATTCGAGCCGTGATGACCAAGCGCAAGTCCTCGATCGTGCTTGCCTGCCGAGCCATTAAGAAGGGCAACGCGGATGCGTTCTTCTCTGCCGGCTCCACTGGCGCCATGACCGCTGCCGCTACCGCCTACGTGACGCCGTTTAGGTATCAGGCCGAGGGCAAGAAGCAACCGGTACGTCCGTGCCTCACCAACGCACTGCCCAACCGCGCCGGCGGCCTGACGGTTCTGTGCGACATGGGCGCCAACCCCGATGTCGAGGTCGACGACATGGTGCGTTTTGCCCAGATGGGTAGTGCCTATGCACGCGTCGTCTTGGGCATTGAGTATCCCCGCGTCGGTCTGCTCGGCAACGGCACCGAGGATGAGAAGGGCTCCAACTTTACCAAGGCATGCTTCCCGGCCATGAAGGCCGCGGTTCCCGGCTTTGTGGGCAACTGCGAGGGCACCGACCTGACCTCGGGTAACTTTGACGTCGTCGTTGCCGATGGCATGTCGGGCAACATCGCGCTCAAGGCAACCGAGGGCGCCGCTAAGTTTTTGCTGCAAGAGCTCAAGGGTGCCTTTATGGCTTCGCTCGGCACCAAGATCGCCGCGTTGCTCATCAAAAAGCAGATGCGCGAGATCAAGGCAAAGCTCTCGGGCGATGCTAAGGGCGGCGCCATTCTGCTGGGCCTGCGTGGCGTGGTCCTGATCGGCCACGGTGCCACCTCGGTCGAGGCCGTCAAAAACGGTACGCTTGCCGCGGCCCAGGCCGTGCGCGCCGGGCTGGTCGAGAACGTCGCCAACTCTATGGACGGCATCGTTTTGTAGGAGCGAGTTAGAGCGCTGTTATGTGCCTCGCGGCCTTCGTCGTGGGGTAGAATCAAAACCGTGTCTTGGCGCTGCGCTTGCGGCGCCAGCTCGTTGATGTTCACGCAATATGAGAGGAAGCGCTATGGACCGCTCCGAAATCTTCGATAAGATCGCCGAAGTCGCCGCTGACGTTCTGGGCGTCGATGTCGCTGACATTAGCGACGAGACTACCTTTGACGATCTCGATGCCGATTCGCTCGAGCGTCTGCAGCTGGTGACGGCCATCGAGGACGAGTTCGACCTCGAGATCGATGACGAGACCCTGCTGTCGCTCAACTCTGTCGCCGACGCTGTCGACGCTATTGAAAACGCCAAGGAGGCCTAAGTCTTGGCTTTATCTCAACGACTCGCGCGCGCCCAGGAAATCCTGGGCCACGAGTTCAATAACAAGGTGCTGCTGCGCGCGGCGCTTACGCACCCCTCTGCCGTGGAAGGTCAGCCCGTCT
This sequence comes from uncultured Collinsella sp., assembly GCA_937981515.1. Lineage (GTDB taxonomy): Bacteria > Actinomycetota > Coriobacteriia > Coriobacteriales > Coriobacteriaceae > Collinsella. Next base: position 13,515 of record CALJNY010000271.1, read on the forward strand.
CGGCGAGCTATGAGCGCCTTGAGTTTTTGGGCGATTCCATTTTGGGTGCCGTGGTTGCCCGCTCGCTCTTCGAGTCCTATCCGGAGTTTGACGAGGGCAAGCTTACGCGCCTGAAGGTGTCGCTCGTCTCGGGCGCCACGCTGTCCGAGGTGTCCCATGAGCTGGGCATCGACGACATCATCATCTTTGGTGCCTCCGAGACCGGCACGGGCGCGCGCGGTCTGCACTCGGCGCTCGAGAACGTCTACGAGTCGCTCGTGGGCGCCCTGTACCTGGATGCCGGCTGGGATGCGGCGGCGGAGTTTATCCACCGTACACTCAAGCCGCACCTGGCTTCCGAGCGTGCCGAGCATCCCGCGAACCCTAAGTCGTTCTTGCAGGAGTGCGGGCAGGCCGACGGCCACGAGCCTCCCGCGTATAAGCTGGTCGGCTCCGAGGGCCCCGCGCAT
>CALJNY010000272.1 GCA_937981515.1 uncultured Collinsella sp.
ACACAGTCACGGCACCAAAGTCCAAGAACAGCAGCAGGGCCGAGAACACGAGCAACTTATCGGCGATGGGATCCAGGAACTTACCGAAGTCGGTGATCTCGTTGCGCGAACGAGCCAGGTAGCCATCAACCTTATCGGTGCACGACAGGATGACGTACAGAATAAAGGCGGCGGCGGCGAGCGGGCCGTCGAAGGTGCTCCAATCCGTACAGGCAACGCTCGTGTGAGACAGCGCCGACACAATCATGAACACCGGAATAAAGACGATACGCACGCACGTCACGATGTTGGCGGGCGTCCAGACACTCGTCAGTTCCTTATTGCTCTCGTTAGCCACGACGCTCTCCTACTCCACAACATGACCGATAAGCTCGTAGCAGAAGCTATCGGTAAACTCGACCGTCAGAATATCGCCCACAGATGCCTCGCTGGCATCCAGATGCACCGCGCCATCGGAATCGGGCGCCTGGAACCAGGCATGTCCGATGAGCTCGGCACCGTCTTCGGTCTCCTCGATACCGTCGACGATCACCTGGGCGCGCTCGCCCACGTGCGCGGCAGTCGCGGCAAAGCCGAGCGACTCGGCCAGGTCCATAGCCTCCTGGGCGCGCTCGAGCTTGACCTCCTCATCGACCTGCCCCTCCATCTTGGCGGCCAGGCTGCCCTCCTCACGCGAGTAGGCAAAGACGCTCGTGTAGTCAAAGCCGACGGTGTCCATAAAGTCGATAAGATCGCGGAACTCGTCGTCGGTCTCGGTCGGGAAGCCGACCATGGCCGTGGAGCGGATCACGATACCGGGGATGCGCTCGCGCAGGTCGCGGAACAGGTCCTCGAGCTCCTGGCGCGAACCGGAGCGGCGCATGGCCTTGAGGATGCGCGCGTCGCAGTGCTGCACGGGGATATCGATATAGGGCAGCACCTCGGGCGTATCGCGAATGGTCTCGATGAGCTCGTCGGTCATGCCCTCGGGCTGCAGGTAGAGCACGCGGACCCAGACGTTATGAGGACGCACCGCCTCAGCAACGGCCTGCAACAGCTGCGCCAGATTGCGCGGCGCGCCCTCGGCGAGGTCCTCGTCGGCAAAGTCGGTACCCCAGATGCCCGTGTCCTGACCGATCAGAACGATCTCGCGCACGCCGCCGGCGACCAGGTCGCGTACCTCGGAGATAATGCTCTCGGCATTGCGCGAGTGATAACGACCGCGGATATACGGGATCATGCAGAAGCTACAGAAGCGGTTGCAGCCATCGGAAATCTTGACGTAGGCGACAGCGCCCTCGACGGTGCGCTTGACCTGCGGAATATAGGCGGCAATCTCGCGCTCCACGCCAAGCACGTCATCGATGACCGCCACGATGCCGTCTTCCTCGTCGGCCTTCACAAAGGCCGCGACCTCGGGCAGCTCGTCGGGTAGGTCGTCGCCGTAGCGTGACGGCACGCAGCCGCACATGACGATCGGGCAGGAACGAACGCCGTCCTGCACCTCATTGGCAAGCTCGAGCGTGGTCTCGATGCTCTCGGACGTTGCAGAGGCAAGGAACGAGCACGTATTGACGATAGCGATATCGGCATCCTGCGGATCGAATGCCTCCTCGTAGCCTGCGGCGGTCAGCAGCGAACGCATACGGTCGGTATCGACCTCGTTCTTGGCGCACCCGAGGGTGATATAGAGTACGGAGCCCAACGGAGTATCCATGTTGGAGAGCGGTCCTTTCGAAAGAATTAGCGGTAGTTGGTAAACTGCAGCGGCTGACCGTAGTCCTGGTCGCGCAGGAACTGGATCACGGTCTGCAGCGCATCCTTGGAAGCAGAGGAAACACGCAGTTTGTCGGCCTCGATCGTCACCTTGACCTTGAGCTTCTGATCCTTGATGTCCTTATTGATCTTCTTGGCAGTCGTCTGGTCGATACCCTCGACGATGTGACCGAGCACGCGCACGGTACCGCCCGATGCAGCCTGAGGCGCATCCCAGGACACGGCCTTAAGATCGATGCCGCGCTTGATGAGCTTGGAGCTCAGGACGTCGACAATCTGCTTGGAGACAAAGTCGGCCGGGGCGTTGATCGTAAAGAGCTTGTCGCCCTTCGAAAGCTCGATGGTGGCGCCGGAGTCCTTCAGGTCATAGCGCTGGGAAATCTCGCGCGAGGTCTGCTGGAAGGCATTGTCGACCTCCTGCATATTGACCTCGGACACGACATCGAAGCTGGAATCTTTAGCCATGGTTAATCCTTTCGCTTACGAGCGGACTAGTAGCTGTCGTACGAATAATCGGTAGGATCGGTCGTCGTTTGACCGTCGGTGACGGGATCGGTGCCGTCCGTGGACTGGGCGTCGGTTCCATCTGCGCTGTTGGCATCATCGGTACCGTCAGTGCTCTCGCCGTCCTTGGACTCGGTCGTCTCCTTCTTGGGAACGGTAATCGTCACGCGTGCCACGCCCGACGTCTTAGTGTCGTAGCGGACCTTTTCGCCGTTCTTGGTAACGGTGACATCGGAAGGCTTGGACGTGGTGATCTCGATCGAGGACTCGGGCGTGTATTCCTGCTCAAAGGGACCGGTCGCCTGGGCGCCATAGACAGACTTGCCATCAACCTTGACTTCAATCCAAGCAGTCTTGCCCTTGGCAACGGAGATCTTGACCTTTGTGACCTCGTTCTCCTCCTTCTTGGCCGTCGTCTTGGCGGCGTCCGAATCGGTCGACTCGTCCGCCGACTCATCGGTATCTTCATCGACGGATTCGGTCTTCTTGGAAGACTTCTTAGTCGTTGTCTTGGTGGCAACGGGCGTCTCGGGCGTCGACTCGGGCGCCGAGGAGCCGCAGCCACGCACGAGCACCACGATGAGCACGATCAGCAGCAGCGCCACGGCACCGATACCAGCATAAACGATACGTTGATCGAGACCGTTGTTCTGGGGAGCACGCCCACCGCCGCGTCCACGATTTGAACCACCGCGACCAGTGCCTTGGGGCATACGACCGCGGTTATTGTCGGAACGTCCGCGATAGCTACCCTGGCGCTGCATATTGCGCTGGCCTGAGCGGGGGGCAAGCTCGCCGCGACCCTGGTAGTTGCGCTGGCCCGAACGAGGCGCTGAGGAGCGCTGGCTAAAGGTTTGCGACTGAGATCGAAGGCGAGGCGTCACCTGCGTAGTGTCGGCGTCTGCATAGCCGCCGCGCGGGCGACCGGAAGAAACGCCACGGTACCCGCGATCGGAATAACCACCATCGCCGTAGCCGGCACGAGGGTCTCGTGCGACACCGCGGGCAGCGGGGAGTGCGCGCTCCTCGGGCGCCGGCGTGCTGCGAAAACGATCGCGCTGGGAACGAATCTCCTCGCTCGAGCCCGTTTCGGTAACATAGCCAGCCTGCTGAGGGCGCTGGCCATAACGCGTCGAACGCCCGCCCTGAACCATCAGGAAGCGGCCGTTGTCGACCGAGGAACGCGAATTGACGTAGCCGGCAGCGTCCTGAAAACGACCGCCCCGCTGCGACGTCTCGCGCTCATATGCCATCAGGTCGTCAAAATAAGCGTTGACGACCTCCCGCGGATTGAGGCCCAAAAAGCGCGCATAGCTCGAAATCATGCCCTGCGCATAGCCGCGCGGAGGCATCGATGCAAAATTGCCATTCTCGAAAAACTCGATGATCTGCGGCCTGATTTTGATGGTGTTGGCGACCTGCTGAATGGAAAGGCCCATTCGGCGACGCTGCTCGAGCAGCATGTCACCAAAGCGTGCAGCCATCAGAATCCTCCAAACTCACGATCTTCACGTGCCATCTCGGCGTCAACGGATTCTAGCGCGGCAAGGCCTTCTTCATCCAGTAGGACCTCGCGCGGCTTGGAACCGTCGGGCGGTCCGACGACACCCTTTTCTTCCAGCATGTCCGGCGCGCGCATAGCCAACCTTCAGGCGGCGTTGCAGGCCAGATGTGGAGCCCAGCTGCGATTCCACCACAATATGGGCGGCTTCCCAGATAAGCGGATCGTCGTCCTGAGGCTCGGCAACGCCGGTGCGCACGATGCCGCCGCCACCTGCCATGGACATGGAGGCAGGTGCCACAGCCGACAGGATCTCCTCGTGGTAGTCGAGCTCGCTTTGCGACTTGACGAACTCGACAATCTCGCTGATCTCGTCATCCGAAACAAAGCAGCCCTGGATACGGCGAGGCTTGCCCCAGTCGACCTTTGAGAACAGCATGTCACCCAAACCAGTGAGCTTTTCGGCGCCCATCTGGTCGATGATGACGCGGGAGTCGATGCCCGTTGCGACGTTGAAGGCGATACGGTTGGTAATGTTTGCCTTGATGAGACCCGTCACCACATTAGAGCTCGGACGCTGAGTCGCCACGATAAGGTGGATACCGGCGGCACGGCCCAGCTGGGCGATACGCACAATCGAGGCCTCGACGTCCTTGCCGGCAACCATCATCAGGTCCGAAAGCTCGTCGATGATGATGACCAGGTAGGGCATCTTTTGCGGCGGGTTATCGTAATGCTCAAACTCGCCGGCGGCCTGCTTTTCGTTATAGGTCGAGATCTTGCGCACGTTAAGGCGCTCGAAGACCTTCAGGCGGCGCTCCATCTCGGACACCGCCCACTGCAAGGCACTCGCGGCCTGCTTGGGCTCGGTCACTACGGGCACGTAAAGATGAGGCAGGCCGTTATAGCCCGCGAGCTCGACGCGCTTGGGGTCGACCATGATCAGGCGAACGTCCTCGGGGAGCGCGCGCATGAGCAGGGTCGTGATGATGGAGTTGATCATGACCGACTTACCGGAACCGGTGGTACCGGCGATCAGCAGGTGGGGCATCTTGGCAAGATCGGCGACAACTGGCGTGCCCTCTGCGTCGCGGCCGATGGCAAGCTCAAGCGGACCGCCCTTAACATAGGGCAGCACGTCGCCCAAGTTGACGTTCTGACGCTTGCGATTGGGGATCTCGATACCCACGAGCGAGGTGCCGGGAATCGGGGCAAAGATACGCACGGACTGAGCAGCAAGCGACAGCGCAATGTCATCCTCAAGGCTCGAAATCTTGCTCACGCGCTCGCCCTCGCCGGGCTGCAGCTTAAATGTCGTCACCGTGGGACCGGCAATCCAGCCGACGACGCGAGCGCTACGGCCAAACTCAAGCAGCGTGGACTGCAACGACTCGGCGGTCTGTTCCAGCTCCTTGTCCGAAGACGCGGCAGAAGCGGACTGAGGGTTTGCATGCAGGATTTCGAGCGGCGGAAGCTTAAGGCCGTCCTCTTCTTCGCCCTTGTCATCCGTGGGGGCATTGCCCGCTCCCCCATCGCTCGAAGTAGACGCCTCGACAGCGCCCGCGACAGCCGTATCGGCAACCTTGGGATGCTTGAGGAAATCAGGAATTTGAGGGGCGGCCGAGACGGGATTAACGGCAAACGGCGGCTCGAACTCGTCGACCTTGTCCGGATCGTCCTCCATCGAAAGCTGGCCGGTCACCTGGCCGCGCCTGGCATGGCGGCGCGGCAGCAAGGTCGTCTTGGCGGTCTCGATCGGAGCCTCGTCGTCCTCGTCATCGCCCTCGGTAAGCTCAATCTCGCTCTCGGACCAGGACGGATCGGGCTCGCTCGTATTGAGCTTGGGAGCCGTCTTGCCCTTCTTGGCATGACGGCGCGGCAGCAGCGTAGTCTTGGCGCGCTCGGCCTCCACGGCATCGGACACATCGACAAACGGATCCTCGTCCTCGTCGTCATCGTCCAAAACCGAGTAGGCATCGTTGCCCATGACCGTGGTCA
>CALJNY010000273.1 GCA_937981515.1 uncultured Collinsella sp.
CCCGTCCCGACGACGAGCGTGAGACCCGTGCCCGCCACGGCCTCACCCGCGCCCTCATCCACAACATGGTTGTTGGCGTTTCCGAGGGCTTCGAGAAGAAGCTCGAGCTCGCCGGCGTCGGTTACCGCGTGCAGCAGAAGGGCAAGAACCTTGAGTTCTCCCTGGGCTTCTCGCACCCCGTGATCGTCGAGGCTCCCGAGGGCATCACCTTCGAGGTTCCCGACAACACCCACGTGAACGTCAAGGGTATCAACAAGCAGCAGGTCGGTCAGATCGCCGCTGAGATTCGCGGTCATCGTCCTCCCGAGCCTTACAAGGGCAAGGGTATCCACTACGTTGGCGAGCACATCCGCCGCAAGCTGGGTAAGGCCGCCAAGTAGTCGTAACCGACTCACTCGCATAAGACCAGCACCCCGTCAGGTGCTGGCAAGATCAACCTTTTTAGGAGTTTACGTATGAACAAGCATAAGGCGAAGCTGGAAGGCCTCAAGCGTCGTCAGCGTCGTGTTCGCGGCAAGGTCTCGGGTACCGCCGAGCGTCCGCGTCTTCGCGTGACCCGTACTAACGCCAACATCTATGCCCAGATCATCGACGACAGCAAGGGCTCCAGCCTGACGCTCGTCTCTGCCTCGACTCTCGAGGCAGAGTTCAAGGGCACCCACACCTCGAACAAGGAGGCTGCGGAGAAGGTCGGTCAGCTCGTTGGCAAGCGCGCCATCGAGGCCGGCATCACCAAGGTCGCCTTCGATCGTGGTGGCCGTATCTACCATGGCCGCGTCAAGGCCCTCGCCGACGGTGCTCGTGCCGCCGGTCTCGAGTTCTAGGAGGTATGTAGCACATGGCTCGTAATCAGAAGCAGCAGCGCGAGGCCTCCGAGTTCGAGGAGCGCGTCGTTTACATCAACCGCGTGTCGAAGACCGTCAAGGGTGGTCGTCGCATGAGCCTCGTCGCTCTCGTCGTCGTTGGCGACGGCAAGGGCAACGTCGGCGTTGGCATGGGCAAGTCCGCTGAGGTGCCCCTGGCCATCTCCAAGGCGTCTCTCGATGCCAAGAAGAACATGTTCCACGTGCCGGTGACCGAGCAGGGCACCATCCCGCACGAGGTTCTCGGCCACTTTGGTGCCGGCCGCATCATCATCAAGCCCGCTGTCGAGGGTACCGGCGTTATCGCCGGCGGCGCTGTGCGTCCCCTCTTTGAGCTTGCTGGCATCAAGAACGTCCTGTCCAAGTCCCTCGGTACCGACAACGGCCTCAACATCATCAAGGCTGCCGTCGAGGGCCTCAAGGAGCTCTCCAGCCCTGAGGACGTCGCGGCTCGCCGTGGCCTGACGGTCTCCGAGATGTTCGTCGGTAAGGAGAACTAAGCATGGCTGACACCATCAAGATCAAGCAGGTCCGCAGCACCAACGGTTGCAAGCAGGACCAGGTCCGTACTGTCCGTGCCCTCGGTCTCCACAGGATCCGCGAGGTTCGCGAGATTGCTGACAACGAGTCCGTCCGCGGCATGATCTTCAAGGTCAAGCACCTTGTCGAGATTGTAGAGGAGTAGCAAATGCAGCTTCACGATCTTACTCCCGCGCCCGGTTCCACCAAGAACCGCAAGCGCGTCGGCCGTGGCAATTCTTCGGGTCACGGCACCACTTCTGGCCGCGGTCAGAAGGGCCAGGGTTCCCGCTCTGGCGGCACCAAGGGTGCCGGCTTCGAGGGTGGCCAGACTCCGCTGGCTATGCGCCTGCCCAAGCTTCCGGGCTTCCGCAACCCCCGTCGTATCGAGTACACCGCTGTTAACGTTGAGCGTCTCGAGCGTAAGTTCGAGGATGGCGCTGTGATCGACGGTGCCGCTCTTAAGGCCGCTCGCATCACCAAGAGCGAGTTCGAGCCCGTCAAGGTGCTCGGCAATGGTGAGCTCACCAAGAAGTTCACGGTCAAGGTCGACAAGGTCAGCGCTTCTGCGCAGGCCAAGATCGAGGCCGCCGGCGGAAAGGTCGAGCTGCCGTGCTAAATGGTCTTAAGAATGCTTTCCGCATCAAAGAATTGCGCGAAAAGATTCTTTTTACCATAGCTATGCTCGTCGTGTACCGCATTGGTGCGCACGTTCCTGTGCCCGGCATTCCCTTCCAGGGGATGCTGGGCCTTTTCTCGACCGATAACAATTCGGTCGCCGCAGGTGCTATGGCCCTCCTGAATCTTTTCTCTGGCGGCGCGTTGAGCTATGTGTCGGTGTTTTCGCTGGGCATCATGCCTTACATCACCAGCTCGATCATCCTCCAGATGCTCCAGGCCGTTGTGCCTTCCCTGCATGAGCTTGCCCGCGAGGGCGAGGTTGGTCAGACCAAGATTACGCAGTATTCGCGTTACCTCACCTTGGCTCTGGCAATCCTCAACTCCGTGGGTTACCTCTTCCTCTTTAAGAGCTTCGGCATCAGCTTCAATGGCGCCGGCGCTCCCGAGATCATCTTCGACCTCATGGTCGTCGGCACGCTCACCGCGGGCGCCATGCTGATCATGTGGATTGGTGAGCTCATCACCCAGCGCGGTATCGGCAATGGCATGTCGCTGATCATCTTTGCGAACATCATGGCCGGCCTGCCGCAGGCTATCTTCTCCAGCACCGAGGGCAATGCCGGTGGCATCATCACCATGGTGATCATCTGCGCCATCATCCTGCTGGTTATCCCGCTGATTGTTTTCCTTGAGCGCGGCCAGCGCCGCATCCCGGTCTCCTACGCTAAGCGCGTTGTGGGCCGTCGCATGATGGGTGGTCAGACCACCTACCTGCCCATCAAGGTCAACACCGCAGGTGTCGTGCCGATCATCTTTGCTTCGGCGCTGCTGTACTTCCCGGCTCAGATTGCCGTGTTCTTCCCCGGCATCGGCTGGATTCAGGCAGTTGCCTCTGCGCTTTCGACCGGTTGGCTCAACTGGGTGCTTAACGTTGTTCTCATCGTGTTCTTCGCGTACTTCTACACCTCCATGGTGTTCAACCCCGATGACACGGCCGACAACCTTAAGAAGCAGGGCGGCTTTATTCCGGGCGTGCGTCCGGGTAGGGCTACCGCGGCCTACATCAAGAACGCGCTCAATAAGATCACGCTTCCCAGCGCTGTCTTTTTGGCGCTCACCGCCATCGTGCCTTCGATCATCTTCTCCTTCACGGGTAACCATCTGATCCAGGCATTTGGCGGCACGTCCATCCTCATCATGGTCGGCGTCGTGCTCGACACGGTCGATAAGCTCGAAGGCCAGATCAAGATGTATGATTACGATGGATTCTTTAAATAGGCTAGAGGAGGATTGCTCATGAACCTCGTATTGCTCGGAGCTCCGGGTGCCGGTAAGGGCACCGTCGCACAGGAGCTCGTCGCCGAGTTTGGCGTCGCTCACATTTCCACGGGCGACCTGCTGCGTGCTGCCGTCAAGGGTGGCACCGAGCTTGGTATTCAGGCTAAGAAGTACATGGACGCTGGCGAGCTCGTTCCCGACCAGCTCGTGATCGACCTTGTCAAGGAGCGCCTTGCCGCCGATGACGCCCAGCAGGGCTTCATCCTCGATGGCTTCCCGCGCAACACCGCCCAGGCTGTGACGCTCGATTCCGAGCTTTCCGCCATGGGTCGCGAGATCGACTGCGCCCTTCTGGTCGACGTGGCCCCCGAGGTCATCATCGATCGTCTGTCTTCGCGTCGCACCTGCCGCGCCTGCGGTTACACCGGCACTGCTGCCGATGCCACCTGCCCCAAGTGCGGTGGCGAGATGTATCAGCGCGACGACGACAAGCCCGAGACCATCAAGAACCGTCTCGACGTCTACGAGAAGTCCACGAGCCCGCTCGTCGACTACTATCGTGGCCAGGGTCTGCTCAAGTCGGTCAACGGTGACCAGGCTCGCGAGGCCGTGTACGGGGATGTCAAAGAGGCTCTCGGTCTATGATCAAGATTAAGTCTGCAACGCAAATTGAGCAGATGAAGAAGGCAGGAGCGCTATCTAAGATGGCGCTCCGCCACGTTGGAGCCATGGTTCGCCCCGGCGTGTCGACCTTCGAGCTCGATCAGCTTGCGGAGCAGATTATCCGCATGCATGGCGGCACCCCTGCCTTTAAGGGCTACGGCGGTTTCCCGGGGACCATTTGCGCATCGATCAACGATGCCGTGGTCCACGGTATTCCCAACCCCGACATGATCCTGCGTGATGGCGATATCATCTCCATCGATACGGGAGCTGTCGTTGACGGTTGGGTTGGCGATAACGCCTGGACGTTTTTCGTCGGCACGCCCACGCCCGAGGCCAAGGCCCTGTGCGAGGTTACGCGCGATTGCCTAAAGGCTGCCATCGAGCAGGCTGTTCCCGGTAACCATATCGGGGACGTCGGCTATGCCGTTCAGTCCCTCGCCGAGTCTCATGGTTACGGCGTGCTTCGCGATTACGTGGGGCATGGTATTGGCCGCGTG
>CALJNY010000274.1 GCA_937981515.1 uncultured Collinsella sp.
GTCGGCACCGCCAGCGAGCATGTGGGTGGCAAAGGAGTGGCGCAAGGTATGGGGATGGAGCCCCACCAGTCCCACCTGGCGCCCGTAGCGCTCACAGATGGCATGGATGCCCTGGCGCGACAGACGGCGGCCGTTCTTATTTAAAAAGACCGCCGAGGTCTCGGTTCCGCGGGCATGGGCCGCCAAGCGAGAACGCCCCTCAGTTACATAAAGCGTCAGAGCTCGCGCCGCGCTTCCTACCAGCGGGGACAGGCGTTCCTTCGAGCCCTTACCACGAACGAGCACAAAGCCATCGTCGATATGGATATCGCCCACATCGAGCCCCACCAACTCGCTCACACGCAAACCGCATCCGTAGAGCACTTCCAAGATGGCATGGTCGCGCAAGCCCATCTCGCCCTCGGGGAAGTCTTGATCGAGCAGCGCCGAGACATCCTCCACCGATAGATACTCCGGCAAACGCTCAGCCTTTTTAGGCAGGCGCAACGCCGCCGTTGGATTTTGGGCCACAGCCCCATCGCGCACCAAAAAGGCATGTAGGCCCTTCACGGCCGCAAGCGCACGCTCCACCGAGGCATCCGAATAGCCCCCATCGCGACGGTCGGCGACAAAGCCCTCCACGACCTGACGGGTCACCTCTTCAAAAGACACAATACCCGCCCGCTCCAGATAGGCGCAGTACGTCGTCAGGTCACGACGATAGGCCGCAATCGTGTTGCGCGCCAAACCCCGCTCGACCGCGAGGTAATCGAGATACTCCCCCGCCGCCACGGCGAGCGACGAGGGAGTAGCTTCGGTATGTTCCTTATTCGCCGGCACCCTTAGTCCGTAGCGAGGTTCATGGGCGTCACCTGCAGACGGTCGACACCCTCGTGCTGGCCGATCGAAGCGCGCACGAACTCGCGGAACAGCGGCTGCGGGTTGGTCGGGCGGCTCTTGAACTCGGGATGAGCCTGGGTTGCCACATACCACGGATGCACGTCGCGCGGCAGCTCGACCATCTCGACCAGGCGCTCGTCGGGCGACAGACCCGAGATAACCAAGCCGGCGTCCTCGAGCTGGTCACGGAAGGCGTTGTTGAACTCAAAGCGATGACGGTGACGCTCGTAGACGAGCTCCTCGCCATATGCCTCGCGAGCAAGGGTATCGGCGGCGAGCTTGCACGGATAGGCGCCCAGGCGCATGGTGCCGCCCTTCTCGGTCACGTCCTCCTGCGAGCTCATCAGATCGATGACGCTAAACGGGCCGTCCGGATCGAACTCGGAGGAGCTGGCACCGGCAAGGCCGACGACGTTGCGGGCGAACTCGCACACGGCCACCTGCATACCCAGGCAAATGCCCAGATACGGAATCTTGTGCTCACGGGCAAACTCGGCCGCGAGGATCTTGCCCTCCAGGGCGCGCTTGCCAAAGCCGCCGGGGACCAGGATGCCCGAGGCGTCGCCCAGAACCTCGGAGACATTCTGCTCGTCGAGGCTCTCGCCGTCGACCAGCTGGACGTCCACATGGCGATCGTAGAAGACGCCCGCATGGTGCAGGGCCTCGATAACCGACAGGTACGCATCGGGCAGCTGCGTGTACTTGCCCACGACGGCGATCTTCACCTTGTCGGCGTGATGGTTGGCGTGATTCTGTTTGCGCAGGAACTCGTTCCACTCGCTCATGTCGCGCTCACGCGGGTCCAGACCCAGGCGCTCGCAAATGCGCAGGTCAAAGTCCTGCTCGGCAAGCAGCTGCGGAACATCGTAAATGCTCGCGCAGTCCTCGTTGGTAAAGACACAATCGGTGTCGACGTCGCAGAAGCTTGCGATCTTTCCGCGGATAGCGTCATCGATATGGTGGTCGGAGCGCAGCACGATGATATCGGGCTGGATGCCAAAGCTGCGGAGCTCCTTGACGGAATGCTGCGTGGGCTTGGTCTTGACCTCGTGGGCGGCGGCGATATAGGGAACGAGCGACACGTGGATGTAGCAGACGTTCTCGGGGCCGGCCTCCTTGCGGTACTGACGGATGGCCTCGACAAACGGTTGGGACTCGATGTCGCCGATCGTGCCGCCCAGCTCGGTGATGACTACATCGGAGCCGGTCTGCTCCTCGATGCGGCGGAACTTGTCCTTAATGGCATTGGTGACATGAGGAATCACCTGCACGGTACCGCCCAAAAAGTCGCCGCGACGCTCGCGGGCGATCAAGCTCTTATAGATGGCGCCGGTCGTAAAGTTGGAATCGCGGGTCAGGTTCTCATCAATAAAGCGCTCGTAATGACCCAGGTCCAGGTCGGACTCGTAACCATCCTCGGTAACGAAGACCTCACCATGCTGGAAGGGGCTCATGGTACCGGGGTCGACGTTCAGATACGGATCGGCCTTCTGCATCGTTACTTTGTAGCCACGCGACTTGAGCAGACGGCCCAGCGAGGCCGCGGTGATACCCTTGCCCAGAGACGAAACCACGCCGCCGGTCACGAACACATGCTTGGTCATATTGAGTTACCTG
>CALJNY010000275.1 GCA_937981515.1 uncultured Collinsella sp.
AAACTTCCATCTCGCCGAAGCGCTGACCGCCGAACTGAGCCTTGCCGCCCAGTGGCTGCTGGGTAACCAGGCTGTAAGGGCCAGTGGAACGCGCGTGGATCTTGTCGTCGACCATGTGGCCGAGCTTGAGGATGTAGGACGTACCCACGGTAATGGGCTCGCGGAACTCCTCGCCGGTGCGGCCGTCGAACAGACGGGTCTTGCCGCGCTCGTCAAGCTGGGTGACGAACTCGGGACGCATGTGATCGCCAAAGGCAGCGGTGGCCTTGTTGAGCATGTTCTTGTTGGCGCGACGGATGACCTCGGCGATCTCGTCCTCCTTGGCGCCGTCGAAGACGGGCGTCGCGGTGAAGAACGGACCGGGGACGTACTTGTCGGAGTCGGCATCCTCGGTATCCCAACCGCAAGCAGCAGCCCAGCCAAGGTGGCACTCGAGCAGCTGGCCGACGTTCATACGCGAAGGAACGCCCAGCGGGTTGAGGATAACGTCGATCGGGGTACCGTCAGCCATGTAGGGCATGTCCTCGACCGGCAGAACGTTACAGATAACACCCTTGTTGCCGTGGCGACCGGCGATCTTATCGCCCTGCTGGATCTTACGACGCTGGGCGACGTAGACGCGCACCTGCTCGTTGACGCCGGGGGCCAGGTCGTCGCCGTTCTCGCGGCTAAAGCGGACGACGTCGATGACGCGGCCGTAAGCGCCGTGAGGCATCTTAAGGGAGGTGTCGCGAACGTCGTGGGCCTTGGCACCGAAGATGGCGCGCAGCAGGCGCTCCTCGGCGGTCAGAGCGCTCTCGCCCTTAGGCGTGACCTTGCCGACCAGGATGTCGCCAGGGCCGACCTCGGCGCCGATGCGGATAATGCCGTCCTCGTCGAGGTTGGCAAGCATGTCCTCGGAGAGGTTCGGGATCTCGCGGGTGATCTCCTCGGGACCGAGCTTGGTGTCGCGGGCGTCGATCTCGTGACGGGTGATGTTGATGGTCGTCAGCAGGTCCTCGGCCACCAGGCGCTCGGACACGACGATACCGTCCTCGTAGTTAAAGCCTTCCCACGGCATGTAGGCCACGGTGAGGTTCTGGCCCAGTGCGAGCTCGCCGTGATCGGTCGAAGGACCATCGGCCAGAGGCTCGCCCTGCTCAACGGTGTCACCGACGCGAACGAGCGGACGGTGGTTGATGCAGGTGGACTGGTTGGAGCGCTGGTACTTGGCCAGGTGATACTCGTCCATACCGCCGGCATGCTTGACGATGATCTTGGCGGCGTCGGCAAAGATGACCTCGCCGGCGTTCTTGGCCAGGGTGACCTCGCCGGAGTCCAGAGCGGCGCGACGCTCCATGCCGGTACCGACATAGGGAGCGGCGGGGTGAACCAGCGGCACGGCCTGACGCTGCATGTTAGCGCCCATCAGCGTACGCTTGGCGTCGTCGTGCTCCAGGAACGGGATCAGCGTGGCTGCGACGGAGAGCATCTGACGCGGCGAGACGTCCATGTAGTCGACGTCCTCGACGGGCACGTCGGCGGGAGCGCCGAAGGAGCCGTCGAAGTCGCGAGTACGGGCGATCACGGTGTGGGGGCGGACGATCTTGCCCTCGGCATCGGTCGTGATGAACTCGTTGGTCTTGGGATCGAGCGGCGTGTTGGCCGGCGCGATGACGTGCTTCTCTTCCTCGTCAGCGGTCATCCAGTCGATCTGGTCGGTGGCAACGCCGTTCTCGACGCGACGGAACGGGGCCTCGATGAAGCCGTACTCGTTGACGCGGGCGTAGAGGGCGAGCGAGCCGATCAGGCCGATGTTGGGGCCTTCGGGGGTCTCGATCGGGCACATGCGGCTGTAGTGCGAGTTGTGAACGTCGCGGACGGCCGTCGGCACGTTGGTGCGGCGGCTGGAGCCGGACTTGTGGCCGGCAAGACCGCCAGGGCCGAGTGCGGACAGACGGCGCTTGTGGGTCAGACCGGTCAGGGGGTTCGCCTGGTCCATGAACTGCGAGAGCTGCGAGGAACCGAAGAACTCCTTGATGGAGGCCACGATCGGGCGGATGTTGATGAGCGACTGCGGGGTGATCTCGTCGATGTCCTGGGAGCTCATGCGCTCACGGACGACGCGCTCCATACGGCTCATGCCGATACGGAACTGGTTGGCGACGAGCTCGCCGACGGTACGGATACGGCGGTTGCCGAAGTGGTCGATGTCGTCGACCTTGAAGCCCTGCTCGCCGGCAGCGAGGGACAGGAGGTAGCGCAGCGTCGCAACGATATCCTCGTCGGTGAGCACCGTGACCTCTTCCTCGGTGGTGAGGTTGAGCTTCTTGTTGACCTTGTAACGACCGACGCGGGCCAGATCGTAGCGCTGCGGGTTAAAGAGCAGGCCCTCGAGCAGGCTGCGAGAAGCATCCACGGTGGGAGGCTCGCCCGGGCGCAGACGCCGGTAGATCTCGATGAGGGCGTCCTCGCGAGGGAGGGCGGTGTCGCGCTCCAGGGTGCGTTTGATCACATCGGAGTTGCCGAGCAGCTCGATGATGTCATCGTTGGTGACGGCGATGCCAAGGGCGCGCAGGAACATCGTGGCGCTCTGCTTGCGCTTACGGTCGATG
>CALJNY010000276.1 GCA_937981515.1 uncultured Collinsella sp.
ACGGGAAGCGTGAGGTCGAGCAGCACCAGGTCGGGCGCGGCAGCGAGAATATCGCACGAGACGTGCTCGAATGATTCGCAGGCCTCGACCTCAAAACCGGCACGGGCAAGGATATCGGCAAGCTCGCGACGAATGGGCTCGTCGTCCTCAACGATATAGATCAGCGCCATGTGTCCTCCCGTTTCTCGTAACTTGCACTTTCCACACCATTATGCCCACGGCGTCGCAGCGATGCGACCCCGTGGGCATCTAATGTGACAATAGTGTTCGGTAGCCTTGAGAGAAAATAGGGGCCGACCGGTCCTAAACTGATCGGCCCCATCACTTCGGCCTCGAGCCTCTACTCGAGCGTACGCATGTACGCGGAGATAGCATCCAGGCCCTTCTGCAGGTCGTCGGTGTTATCGGAATATGCATAGCCGATGCGCATGCTCTTGGGCTCCTCGAAGCAATCGCCCGGGGTGACGAGCGTGCCGGACTTCTTAATCATGTCGACGCAGAACGTCCTGGAGTCGATGTCGTAGTCGTAATACACGAGCGCGGTGGTACCCGCCTCGGGCTTGACGAACGACAGGTGCGGCTCGCTCTCGACCCACTTCTCCAGAACAGCAAGGTTCTGACGGACGATGCGACGGCTGCGCTCAAGGATCACGGAAGCGTTGCCCAGAATCAGCTCCGCCACCGACTCGCTGAATATGCCGGCGGAAATCAGGTTGTAGTCGCGATGCGAGAGCAGTGCGCGACGGAGCTCCGGGCTCTTGGTAACCGCCCAGCCCAGACGCAGGCCGGCGAACGACCAGACCTTGGACATGGATGCGGTGACGATGGCCTTGTCGTACAGGTCGATTACGGACTCGGAGTACTCATCCGTCTGAGTAAGCAGACGGTAGACCTCGTCGCAGAGCACCCACGCGTCGTGTTTGCGTGCGACCTCGACAATCGCCTTGAGCGTATCGGTGTCGAGCAGGGCGCCCGTGGGGTTGTCCGGGTTATTGATGCAGATGAGCTTAGTATCGTCGGTCACCAGGGCATCGAGCGCGTCGACGGCGACGTGGTAGCCGTTCTTGCGATCGAGCTGAAGGATATCGACCTTCGCGCCGCACATCTCGGGAATCGAGTAAAGCTGCTGGTAGGTGGGCTTGACGGAGACTACATGATCGCCCGGTTCGACGAGCGTGGAAATAACCAGGGAGTTGGCACCGGTCGCGCCGTGCGTGGGCACGATATGCCCGGGCTCAACCGTCTTATAGAGACGCGCGACCCCCTCGAGGAAGCCGGGCTGCCCCTCGATGTCTCCGTAGGTGAATCGGCGCGAGCACAGGCTATCGAGCCACGCCTTCTTGTCGGTGTTCGTAAGCTCAAACAGCTGGTCGAGCGTGAGGGAGTAGACGCACGTCTCCGCAACGTTGTGAGTGCACTTGGTCTCCCACTCGTTCATCCACTGCTCGACGGCGAAATCCTTGATCTGCATTGTCGCTTCCTTTCCTTGACTTTCCTACAGTTCCACCACGGTGCCCAGCCCCGCCTCGACGGCGCGGTCGTAGGCGATTTTCGATGCCGAAAGGTCCTGAACGGCGATGCCCGACGTATCGAACACCGTCACCTGCTCGTCATCCGAACGCCCCGCAGCCTTGCCGGCGATGACTTCGCCGAGCTCCGCTTTGATGTCCTCGGGCGCGATGGCACCCTCGGCAACCGGAATCTCCAGCTCACCGGACGCGACCGATTGCTCGCGGTCATCGACGTAAACAGCGGCACGGGCGACAAGTGCCGAGGCGAGCTCCTGCTTGCCGGGCATGTCGGCACCGACGCAGGAGATATGCGTACCGGGGCGCACCCATGCATCGGGGATTATGGGCTTGGTCGCCGGCGTGATCGTCACGATGATGTTGGCCTCTGCCGCGGCACCTTGGCCGTCGGCCGTCGCCTCGATGGAATAGGTGGATGCCTCGCGAGCATGCTCGCAGGCGCCCAAGATATAGGCGACCTCGTCTCGCATGCGCTCGACGCGGGCCTCGGGCGCGGCATCGGAAACCGGCTCCCACACTTTGACCTCGCCCACCTTGGGACAGGCGGCGAGCACGCCCGCCACCATATAGGTGCTCATATGGCCGGCACCCGCAACAAGCAGTTTGGACGCATCCGCCCGAGCCAGCCACTTGGCACCGAGCGCAGCGGCGGCACCAGTGCGAAGTCCGGTGACGGCGGAGGCATTGAGCAGCGCCAACGGCTCGCCCGTCGCGTTGTCGCACAGCAGCGTGGTGCCAAAGATCTCAGGCAGCCCCTTTTTGGGATTCTGGGAGAACCAGGCGGTGAGTTTGAGACCGAAGAGGCCGCTTCCCGCCAACTCGCCCGAGCGGATATCCATATCGGCCACGCCGGGTTCGAACTGCTCATATACCATCGGCCACGCAACGCCCTTGCCCGTTGCCTTCTGGCGATATGCCTCCTCCACGGCAGCGATTGCATCTTCAATCGTCAGCACCTTGGAAACTTCCTCGGCCGATAGCACCACCATCTGCCCCATCATCGCTCCTCTCAGCGAAAGCTTTACGTTGCTTCACTGTACGGTTTAGTAACGATGCCGCCAAGGATCATTTATTGTTGGAATCTACAGCGATTCTCAATCTGATTTTTCGTTTTATCAGCAGGTATTTGAACTATTTCTCGCATCAACGGCATATAGATGTGCGATTATCCTATTTATACCGGTACTTGTTGTAGTGATTTACAAGGTGATGCTGATGCTATACACCATCTCGGACTTCTCACGGGAATATGAGGGGTCGGTCCGCCTAATCGCCGGCAGCGATGGCGTCTCGCGTGCCGTTTCCGGCGTCGGGATTCTCGATTATGAACTCATGCCCGGCCTCAAGAACAAGTATCAGCGCGTCAACTTCAGCCCAGACGAGATCGTCCTCAGCACCTTCCTCTATGCGAAGGACGACCCATACCTCATCACTGAAGCCGTGAAATACCTCGTCGCCAAGGGAACGAGCGGTCTCATCATCAAAAACGTCCTGCACATCCCGATTCCCGACCAAGCCATCCGCTACGCCAACGCTCGGCACTACCCGGTCTTTCTCACGACCGACGACTCACTGTTCTTTGACAGCGTCATCTATGAGGTCAAACGGCATATCGAGCAGCTCGCGTCCATCGACTTCGCACAGCGCGAGATCGATGCCTTGAGGACAGACGCATCGCCCGAGTCCATCTGCCGACGCATCCGAAGCCTCAACCCGTCATTTCTGGACGAAGCGGTCGCCCTGTTCGCATCGTTTGCAGAACCCCTCGACCCGCGTACGTTTTTGCAAATCGAACGTCTCTGTGCAAAATCGACCCTCGCCGGATGCCACAACATGCTGGCACCCTATGACGGAGGATTGCTATTCGTAGCGACAAGCGACTCGGAGCAGACGCTCGATGTGGAGCGAATCGTGCAGGCGCTCACGGAGCTCATCGAGGCTAGCGGCATCGATGGCGGAGCGGAAGGGCTCGGCATCAGCGATATTCTGTTTGGAGACGAGGCGGTGGCGCAGGCGATCTCGCAGGCGATTTACGCACAGCGCCTATCTTGTCAACGAGCCGAGGGTCCCGTCCGCTATACGCAGCTCGGCATCCTGAAAACCGTGATGCCTTTTGCGGAAACCCCGGAGATGCGATCGTTCTCGGAGGCGATTCTCTCGCCGATACGCGAGCACGACAGCGAGCATGGCAGCGAACTGGAATCAACGCTCGCCGCATTCATCGAGAACGACCGACGTATCGAGCAAACCGCCAAGCAGACTGGCCAGCACCCGAACACAATTCGATATCGCCTCGATAAGGTGACAGCTCTCACCGGACTGAGCTACAAATGCGCCCCGGAGATGGAGCAGCTGTCGCTCGCCTACGCAATCGAACGCGCTCGCTCACTTCAGTAAGCCCACCCCGCCTTGAGGTTAGGAGCGGCGGGCACGGAGCTTTTCGTAGCCTTCGGCGAAGAAGGCGACCGTGGCGGCGTCGGCCTCCGCAGCGTCCGTCTCGGTTGCGGGAACCACGCCGTGCTCGTCGCTCACCAGGAACAGCGCGCCCTTGAGTTGCGCGGGAATGTCTACGCGCGTGACCGGGATGCCCTTGGTCTGGGCCAGCTGCTCGATGAGTGTCGCCGTGCCGCACAGGCACTCGTCCGCTGGCGCCACAAAGGCAAGCTCGCCGTTATCGACGGCGGCGAGCAACTCGGGCGCCACGCCGGTCTCGTCGGCCTCGGAGCGGGCCTCGGCGGAACGGGCACGCAGCGCCTTGGCCGACGTATCGGTGAGCGGCTCGTACTCCCCCACCGTCATGGCGGCGTTGCCGTTGATGTCGATCACCAGCATGAGTACGCCGTCGTGCGCAGTGTAATCGCCCTCGGCAAGCGACCACTCAACGTGCTGTTTGGCCCAGCTGAGCATGTTATGGGTAAGCGGCTCGCCCTGCACCAGGCGCTCGGACAGTGCGCGAATGTGGCGGTTGAGCATGGGCACCTTTTTATTGGACATGCGCCAACGGCAGACAAGCGCGGGCTTGTCGAGCGTAAACTTCTCGACCGCTTCCTGATTAGCGCAAAAGTCCTCGTACGCACGCTGATCCTCGGCATTGCCAAACAGCTCGGCATCATCAATCTGGGGCATGGTCATACCTTTCGTGTTAGTCATTCCGTCCTCTTATACCAAAAAGACGGCCCTCCAAACGGAGCAGCCGTCTTTTGCGGAGATTATTTTGTCCCAAGGCGGAACTTAGTGGCGGAAGTGGCGAGCGCCCGTAAACACCATAGCAATATTGTGCTCATTGCAGGCCTGGATGCTCTCGTCATCGCGCTTGGAGCCGCCGGGCTGGATGATGCAGGTCACGCCGTGCGCGGCAAGCACGTCGACGTTGTCGCGGAACGGGAAGAACGCGTCGCTTGCACAGGCAAAGCCGCCCTTCTCCACGCCCTCGCGCTCGCAGAAGTCCTCGGCGCGCTCGCAGGCAAGTAGCGCAGAGTCAACGCGGTTAGGCTGACCCGGGCCCATGCCAATGCCGGCCTTACCCTTGGAGACCAGGATGGCGTTGGACTTAACGCCCTTGCAGACCTTCCAGGCAAACTCGAGCTCGGCCATCTCGGCGTCGGTGGGCTTGCGGTCGGTGGGGAACGTAAAGGTCGCGGGATCCTCGGTCACGTGGTCGACCTCCTGCACCAGCATGCCGCCGTCGACGGAGCGCAGCTCCACCTGAGCGCCGTGGTCCACGCCGCCGGTCGCCAACACGCGCAGGTTGGGGCGCTTGGCCATGCGCTCGAGCGCCTCGGCGGTGTAGCTCGGGGCGATGATGACCTCGACGAACTGCTTGTTCTGATCGGCAAAGTGCTCAACCAGCTCATAGGGAACCTCGCGGTTGCAGGCGATGATGCCGCCAAAGGCGCTCTTGGGATCGCAGGCGAAGGCGCGGTCGTAGGCGGCCGTGATGTCCTCGGCCACGGCGGAGCCGCAGGGGTTCTGATGCTTGAGGATCACGCAGGCAGGCTCGTCGAACTCGCGGACCAGGTTCCAGGCGGCGTCGGCATCCAGATAGTTGTTGTAGCTGAGCGGCTTGCCCTGGATCTGCTCGGAGCCCACGAGCGGGAACTGCGAGCTCGCGGTGTTCTCGCAGCCCTCGGCAAAGCGGTAGACCGTAGCCTTCTGCTGCGGGTTCTCGCCATAGCGCAGGTCGTCGACCTTCTCCAGCGAGATCTCGAGCTTGGCAGAGGTGTCCGCCACGTCGCTTGCCTGGGCGGCAAGCCAACGGGAGATAGCCGTGTCGTAGGCGGCGGTGGTCTGGTAGACCTTCACCTGCAGGCGACGACGGGTGGAAAGCGTGGTGCAGCCACCGGTCTCGTGCATCTCGGCCAGGACGGCATCATAGTCGGCCGGGTCGGAGATGACGGTAACGCTCGCGGCGTTCTTGGCAGCAGAGCGCAGCATGGAGGGGCCACCGATGTCGATGTGCTCGATAGCGTCCGCGAAGGTGACCTCGGGGTTGGCAACGGTCTTCTCGAACTCGTACAGGTTGACGACGACCAGGTCGATCAGCTTAATGCCGTGCTCAGCGGCCTCCTGCATGTGCTGCTCGGAATCGCGGCGGGCCAGCAGCGCGCCGTGAACCTTGGGGTGCAGCGTCTTGACGCGGCCGTCCATCATCTCGGGATAGCCCGTGAACTCCTCGATGGGGGTTACGGGAACGCCCGCGTCCTCGATGGCGCGAGCCGTGCCGCCCGTAGAGATGATCTCGACGCCAAAGTCATCGACCAGCGTCCGTGCGAAATCGACGACGCCCGTCTTATCGGTAACCGAGATCAACGCGCGTGCGATCTTCACATCAGATCCCATGCAGTCCTCCTGTCTGGTACGCCGCCGTGCTCTGTGAGTCGGTGATACGTCGATCTGCAGCGCTCGCGCAGCGGCATTGAAAATACTGATTCAATGTAGCGCATCGAGCGCATCGATGCACCCCGCAACGGGCGCATGTGCAGAAAAAGTTTGCACGCGGAGGGGATGGGCACAGCACCGGGCACGGTGAGTTCATGGAACACAGGGGCACCATAATTAGATGCCAATGGCGTGGTAGAACTGTGCTCGATATGCATCCGCAAAAGAAAGAGGCACCATGGTCTCGCGGGTTCTCTACCGACCGTTTGATACCGAAGACTTCGACGCCATCGCGCTGATTCTGCAGCAGCTTTGGCATAACAATTCGGATAACGATGAGTACAACCGCCTTGAGGCCGCGTGCGACCTCGCCTACTGCCTTTCGTCGTCGACGTTTTCACAGGTTGCCGTAATCGACGGTCAGGCGCGTGGTATTTCGCTCGCGCGGGCGGGACAGAGCTCCGGCGCCACCGTTAAGGAACATTGGATGGATACCGAACGCGCGCTGCTATCGCAGATGCGTGAGCTAGAGCCCGATGCCTGCGCCGAGTACCTCTCGTTTGTGCGCGCAACCATTCGAACCAACAACCGCCTGCTCGAGAGCAGCCCGTTGCCGCACGACAACGAGGTCACGCTGCTTGCCGTGGATCGCGATGTCCATGGCCTGGGCGTTGGCACGGTTCTGCTCGATGCCGCGGTCTCGCACCTGTCCTCGCTTGGAGCAACGAGGGCGCACCTGTACACCGACTCCAACTGCTCGTGGAAGTTCTACGAGCTGCACGGCTTTAAGCGCACGGCCGCGCACCGCGCCAACCGCGAAGAGCGCCGTCACGACATGCCGCGCGAAAGCTTCCTCTACGAACTCGATCTAACAGCCTAAACCCAGCAGCCATACCTAGTCATTTAGGAACGTTCCCAGTGACTAGTCGTTGGGGACAGTCTTCGTAGGTAGCGCATAAAAATGGGATGGATTCGTCGGCAGTCGCCGGAGAAGATCGGGACCTCGGACAAAATCTCGGACCCAATCTGGGTCCAGGAGGGAGTCCGATGTATACGAAAGAGGAGCGCGAGGGGATTCTCTGGGAGTTCCACCGGAGCGGCCTGTCCGCCCCCGCCGCCTGCAGGAGCCTGCCGCTTTTCCCGAACAAGGACAACCTGTATGCTTGGCTCAAGCTGGAGGAGGCGGGCGAGCTGACCGCCCGTGAGATGCCCGACCGGGCGGAGCGCATGCACTGCTCGCACGGCGAGGGCAGCCCCGCATTCGCCGCGAGGCGACCGGGCACCGAGCCCGCCTCCCCGCGGAAGCGTCGAGCCGAAGGGGGCGCGGGCAAGATGGAGAGGACCGGGCGCGGAGGGGCCGGCGGCGAGCCGCCCGAGCAGACCGACTGGCGGGACTGGGGCCTGGAGGGGCTTCCCGACGACCCCGCCGAGCGCGCCCGCGAGGCCGAGGTCAGGCTCGCCGAGGCCCTGGCGGTGTTGGACGTCCTAAAAGCACCAGGCCCTGGCTCTTTGACGAACGAGGAGAAGCACAGGGCGGGAGAGGCGGCGAGGAGGCTCTCGCCGGCGGTGAGGCTCGCGGACGTGACCAGGACCCTGTCGATCCCGAAGAGCACCTATCTTGACCAAGCGTCCAGGATCTCGAGGCCCGACCCCAAGGCCGCGCTCAGGGAGCGCGTGCGCGCGTCGTTCGAGGCGAGCGGCGGCGCCTACGGGCCTGAGTCCGTGACCGCCGACCTCAGGAGGGGACCCGGCGAGCCCGTCTCGTGGCGCGAGCTCGCGCCCGGGGACGCCGAGAGCCCCGTCGTCGCGTCCGAGAAGGTCGTGCGCCGGATCATGCGCGAGGAGGGCCTGGTCGCCCGCAAGGCGGCGCAGATGCGCCGGAGGGCGAGGTACCGCAGCTACCGGGGCGAGCTCGCGGAGCGCCCGGCCAACGTCCCACTGCGCGCGGACGGGACGCACGACTTCCGCGCGCCCGCGCCCGGCCTGCTCGTGGTCACCGACGTCACGGAGTTCAGGCTCGACGGGTACAGGGCGTACCTGTCGCCCGCGATCGACTGCTTCGACGGGTGGCCGATCTGCTGGAGGGTCTCGGTCCACGCCGACTCCGACCTGATGGTCGGCATGCTCAGGGACCTGGTGGGGATAGTCGGGCCGACCGAGGACCGGCCGCTCACGGTGCACACCGACGGCGGCGCCGTCTACATGGGGCGCGAGTGGCGCGAGGCGTGCGGCCCCGGGGTGGTGCGCTCGATGTCGAGGAGGGCCCGGAGCCCCGACAACGCGCGCGCCGAGGGGTTCTTCGGCACGCTCAAGTGCGACTTCTTCGAGGGCAGGGACTGGACCGGCGTGCCGTTCGACGAGTTCTCCCGCCTGCTCGGCGAATATATCGAGTGGTACAGGGACGGCAAGCTCAAGAAGGACCTAGGATGGGAGACCATTAGGGAGTATCGCGAGGAGAGGGGCCATGCGGCATAGCGCCGGGACATGGTCCGGAAAAACGTCCGAGGTCCCATCCATCCCAAAAATCAGAGCGCGCTAGAACGTTCCGCCGCCGCCTCCGCCGACGCCGCCGCCTCCGCCGCCAGAGAAGCCGCCGCCTCCGCCGCCGCCCGAGCTGTCGGAGCTCGACGCCAGCTCACGGATGCTCTCGTGATACACGTCATCGAACGAATCGAGCGGAGACTCGATACCGTAATGATGGTAGTACCACCAGTAGCAGGGATAATTGTCATAGAAGCCGTCGGCCTCGCGCACCTCGGGCGGCACGGCCTCGGCAAGCTGACGCAGCACTTCCTTGGAAACACCCAGCGCCACGCCCATCACCAGCAGCTTGTTCCACAGCACCAGATCGCCGGGGACGGCTTCCTTTAGACGAGTGAAGTCCTCGAGCCAATGCTTAAGTGCCTTGCAGCGAGCCGCCACCTCGGCGCCCTCCGGCGTAAAGCGGCGGAACGTAAGGCCCACGCCGATACCCACCAGCACAATCGGCACCGAGATAACCGCGGCGGTAATGTTCGCCTGTGCGCCATCGGTAAAGAAGATGGATCCCACGGGAACAAAGGCGATCAGGATACCAAGAACCAGGCAAAACACCATTGCAACAATGCCGTCCGAGGCAACGTACTCGCTATCGGCCAGCTTGCCCTTAACGGTATTCTGATAGTCCTCGAGCTTATCACCCACGGGTGTAGCGTGCTGCTTGACGTAGTGCTGCAGCTCGTCGAACGTGCGCGAGCGATCGCCGTTCTCGTCAGGCTTAGCACCGGCAAAGAAGACCTTGAGCACCATGTGGTCAATGCCCTTGGCCGACTTCCAGCCCGCATCACTCACCGTCACGCGATACGTCTGCTCTTCTTTTTCACGCCCCAACAGACCCTTCTTGGCCTTGGTCACGGTCGCCTGCTCCAGCTTGATCACACGGTCGTCAGTGAGCTTCATGAGCGTGGCGATATATGCCTGATCGGGCACCTCGTTCCAGCTCATGAGGGCCGAAAGCACGGCGGGATGGTCGGCCGAAGGCACATCGCGGAAATATTCGTCCTGGAAAAGCGGCCTGGGCTTGCGCTTGCGCAGCTTGAGCATAACGATTGTGCCGGTAAAGGCCACCGCCGCAACAACACTTAGCACGGCAAGTGCATTGGCAATCATGCGAGCGTGAGCGCGGCGGGCGTTAGCTTCGTCGGCCCATTCCTTCTCTTCGCTCAGGATCGTTGACATGCGCTCTTCGCCCGAGGCGGCAAGCTGCGGCACCCAGTCGCTGGGGAAGGCGATGCGTGCCTCGGCGAATTCGCCCTGATGCACGCAGGGAATGGTATAGGTGACCATGGGCTCGTCCTCATCGAGCGACACGTCGCCCGTCAGCGGACCGTGGCCCCATGCGCGGAAGTTATCGCCTTTGACGGCCGCCGTCCCGGCAGTGGCATTTGCGAAGCGCACTTCCATCTCGACGTCATCGGAATCCGCAGACCAGCCGTCGCCCACAAACTTCCAGTAGAGCTCGGCGGTATCGGCCCAGTTCATAACCGCACCGGTCATGGTATAGCTCACGTAATAGGTCGCGCTGTCGCCGCTCTCGTGAGGGCTGAACACCTTAATCCTTACGCCGTCACCGGTCTGCTCGACCGTATAGACGCCAGAGTCGCCCTTGTTCGCGCTGTCGACTTTGTTAAACGCGGTGTCCTCTTCCTCGACGCTCAGCACATCGACGGTCGCCGTGCCGCCCTGCTGGTTGGTGCCCGTATTGATCTCCCAAAACACGCCGTTGATGTCGTCATCGAAATCAAACTGGCGTCCCTCGACGACGGTCAGCGAGCCGTCGGCCTCAACCGTGGCGCTGATATAGGTTTGAGTCATGGAGTAGCCGTCGGCGTGCGCGGCGACAGGCAGCAGCAACAACGCGAGCGCGACGAGCGCGCAGACGGAAGCGAATCGCGCAAACAGGTGACGCTGCTGACTGACTTTGGCGACGAGGGTGTTCATAGGCACATCCTTTATCTGTGGTACCAACAGCGTTATTGTCCCACGTTTGCAAGCGTGCGACACGACCGTCTAGGCAAGCGGAGCGTCAATTGGGACAAAAGTCACGCCCGCGCCAGCAGCCAGTCATTGGGGACGTTCTTAAACGACTAGCCGTTTGGAACGCTCTTTGGCCGAGCCCCGCGCCAACAATAGACACCACTTCATAGCTCCGTCACAGGTGTAGCGGCTTTGTGTGGGCGCGGCATGCGCTGATTGAGCCACCAGTCGAGGGGCATAACGCAGTTGAGCGAAAACGGTTTGCCCCTTTGCCGTTCGCTCGAGGATCATGTCCCCCTTTTCCGAGGAAACCCCGGCAGTTGCGAAGAGCTGCCGGGGTTTCTGTCGTCTAAGGTGCCGAGTTGATGGACAGGAATCAAAGCACCGAGTCTGCGGCCCGCCATACGCAATGCGGGGCCTCGACAACTCGCGGACCACAGTGACGCCTCCCCATCGCGCCCCGCGCTATACTCGTCCGCATGGATATCAAAGCACGCAACATAGCAACGCCCGCCGCGGCCGCGCCAACGGCGCAGCCCGCCTCCGCCCCCGCGCCCGTCGTGGGGCGCTTTGCCCCGTCGCCATCGGGCCGTATGCACCTGGGCAACGTGTTCAGCTGCCTGTGCGCGTGGCTTTCGGCCCGCAGCCAAGGCGGCAGCATCGTGTTGCGCATCGAGGACCTGGACGATCGCTGTAAGCGCCCGGAACTTGCCGCCCAGCTCATCGACGACCTAGCCTGGCTGGGACTCGAGTGGGATGAAGGCCCCTACTACCAGCACGATCGCCTGGATCTGTACGAGGACGCCCTGCACCAGCTGCAGGACGCCGGCCTCACCTACCCCTGTTTTTGCACGCGCGCCGAACTCCACGCCGCGAGCGCGCCGCATGCCAGCGACGGCACGCCCATCTACCGAGGCGCCTGCCGAGGCCTTGCGGCCGAAGAGGTCGCCCGCCGCAGTGCTCTGCGCGCCCCGGCCACGCGTCTGCGCGTGCCCGCCGTCGACGACCTCGCAGCCGACGTAATCGAATTCGTGGACCGCACGTACGGAGCCCAATGCGAGGCACTCGCCACCGAGTGCGGTGACTTTTTGGTGCGCCGCAGCGACGGCGTGTTTGCCTACCAGCTGGCCGTGGTGGTCGACGACGCCGCCATGGGCGTCACCGAGGTCGTACGCGGATGCGACCTGCTGGGCTCCACGCCGCGTCAAATCTATCTGCAGCATCTACTGGGACTGCCCACGCCGCACTACGCGCACATTCCGCTGCTCATGTCGCCGGACGGCCGCCGCCTTTCCAAGCGCGACCGCGACCTGGACCTGGGCGAGCTCCGCGCCCGCTTTGGCACGCCCGAGGCACTGCTGGGCTGGCTCGCTGGGCAAACGGGCATCGCGCCGGACACCACGCCGCGCTCTGCCGAGCAGCTGGTCGAACACTTTAGCTGGGACGTCATCCGCGCACACCGGGAGAACATCACCATAACGGCCGAGTAGCCAAACGCCTCGCCCCTACGCGACATCCCAAGGCTGGAGTTCGTCGCCCAGGCGAACGATGCAGTCGTAGAGCACGGTATGGTGTTCGGCCGGGTTTGCATCCCGATGAAAATGCCTGTAATACCAGCGCTTGTAATCCAGGCGGTCTTCCAGCTCATTGAAAAATGCCGTAAGTCGATCAACGCCGGGGCAATCCCAGCCGGGCGCCGGATAGAGCGTGGGCGAAAGCATGCGCGTAGAGCAGGAGTGGGTGATTACGTAGTCAACCTTCCAGCCCACGCTGTCAAGCTTTGTCCGTGCCTCCTCAAAGTTGCGCTCGTCCGGCAGCTCCTGCGGCCACCAGCTGGAATACGGTATGCGGTATTCCTTATCCACGCTCGTGGCGCCGCCCATAGTAAAGATCGTTGAGCCATCGAGCTCAAAAATCTCGCCACGCGTCAGGCGCCGTATGGGAGAGGTATCCGACAGGCGCTGCGTCAGCCCACCGTGCCACGGTTCCATGGAACGCTCCGCCCAGTGATCGAAACGCTCGTGGTTGCCGTCGACGAACAGCACGGTATAGGGGCGCGATTCCAGCCAAGCGATGTCGGCGCACTCCTCGGCAGAGAAATCCCACGGAAAGCCAAAGTCGCCGGCGACGATGAGATAGTCGTCGCTCGTCAGGCTATCCCCAAGGTCCCAATCGCGCAGCTTTTGCATGTCGAGGCCGCCGTGAATATCGCCCGTCACATAGACCGTCATCGGATCACCACTTCCCTCTTATAACTTTCAAGATCGTGCTCGACCTGCTCGTCGCCCGTGGCATTGACCCACCACGGCCATTTAACGCAACACATCGGCTCGTCTACCTGCGCAAACCAAGCTTTGAGCTCCTCCAAGCTCACCGGGGCGTAGCTGTTGGCGTCCACGCCCACGTCATAGCGCAGCAGTCCCTGTCTGCGGTTGAACTCGTTGTATGCGCCGCCGCAACTGTGGATATGCCCGTGCAAATGCCAGCTGCCGTGCGACATGCCCTGCCAGTCGACCATGGGATAGTGGCTCAGCACGATTTTTTGGCGGTTGATCTTGAGCGCGCAAATGGGCGGCTCGACGATAAAAGCATCCGCTACCGCAGGCTGCATCCAGTCTTTGTCGTGGTTGCCGGGCAGCAGATGGACGCGCTTGCAGGCAATGCTTTTGCGCAGCTCGTAGGCGTCTTGGACCGTCATCTTAAAGCTAAAGTCACCCAAGATGTAGAGCTCGTCATCCGCAGCAACCTTGCTGTTAATGTTGGCGACCATGGCATCGTTCATCTGCGCAACAGTCGACCAAGGCCTATCGCTAAGCCGTAGCATGTTCTCGTGTCCAAAGTGAGTATCGCCGGTAAACCAGATCACGGGGACCTCCTGTTGCTGCGGGGTATCCATCCCTTAGGGCTTACCCTTCGTTCTTCCATCCAAACGGGTCAAGCACCCAAAAAACCAGGTCGAGCACGCCGCCGGTCATCATGGCGGCGGCAAGAGCCATGCAAACGTGCAGAGAGCTGGCACTTCGGAGCACGTCGAACGGCCCCAGAACAGCCAGCAGCGCGACCGCTGCGCCGGCCACGCACAGCGCGAGGCACGGCCCGGCGTCCTTGACGCACTTCTTTGCGAGATGCTTGGTGTTGTCACTCATCAATATCGAACTCCTTAGAGGGTCGTTGTTCGGGTACATGCCGCCGCGGCAGAGCAGGGCGGCAGGGAAAGTGTCACATGTTGTGCGGACATCAATGGAGAAACCGCCTGCTCGACCAACCCTTGACGCCGTTTTGCACCGGCGCTCCATCCCCGTTATCGAGGTCTAATACTTTTCCGCGAAGTGAACGTCTGTTTTTAGACCCCTGAAGCATCAGCATTTTTCAACGGCATAAACGCAGGATTCTGGCATTAAAACCGCAGGAAACGGCGCACTCAAAGTGTCGATGTTTCGGGGGTCCGATTTCACTCGTTCACTTCGCGGAAAAGTATTAGATCCCGCTGTCGGCCGCCCCAAAGACCTGTCCTTCCCTTCCCCACGCCACGCATAACCGGCCGTCCCCTTGCCTGCACGCCCCGCGTCACGCGCTTCGCACCCAAAAACTCATCCAACATTAATCTTGGCTCAAGAATCGCTTAATCTATAACCTGCACTATAGAGTTCGACCAAGGGCGGGTCGGCACCGCGCAACGCAGACCGCCGAACGCAACGCTCGCGCCCGGGCAGATCGCCCGGCGTCGCGCCCATCGAACGAAAGGACAGGTCATGGACGACCTCGAAAAAGTTGAAATCATCCGCACCAAGTGCAACGTGAGCTACACCGATGCCAAGGCCGCGCTCGACGCCGCCGACGGCAACGTTCTGGATGCCATCATTTGGCTCGAGTCGCAGGGCAAGACCCAGACCACGTCGGCGCACGCCGCCACCGAGTCCGAGCCGGTCGACGAGCCCTCGGCCGAGATGGTCGCCGCGCAGGCCGCCTACGAAAAGTCGAGCGAAAAGACCGACTTCTCCAAGAAGATGGACAGCGTGTGGGAGTACCTCAAAAAGCTCTTCCGCCTGAGCCTGGACACCAAGTTTATCGCCACGCGCCGCGATGCGATAATCCTCAACATTCCCATCCTGATCCCCATCGTCGCCCTGTTTGCCTGGGGCGCCACGATTTGGCTGATGCTGCTTGGCCTGTTCTTTGGCATGCGCTACCGCATCGATAGCGACGGCGACGTACCTGGCAGCATCAACAACCTGATGGATCACGCCGC
Source organism: uncultured Collinsella sp. (assembly GCA_937981515.1). Taxonomy (GTDB): domain Bacteria; phylum Actinomycetota; class Coriobacteriia; order Coriobacteriales; family Coriobacteriaceae; genus Collinsella. Next base: position 15,172 of record CALJNY010000276.1, read on the forward strand.
CGACGCCGCGGACGGCATCAAGCAAAATCTGAACGACGACAAGTAATCGCAGACGGGGGCACGCATGGCACGGATCCTGATCGTAGAGGACGAGGAGAAAATCGCCCGCTTTGTGACGCTCGAGCTGGAGCACGAGGGCTACCAGGTGGAGCACGCCGCCGACGGCCGTACCGCCGTGGACCTGGCACTGGAGCACGACTACGATCTGATCCTGCTCGATGTATTGCTGCCGCAGCTCAACGGCATGGAGGTCCTGCGGCGTGTCCGCAAGCACAAGGATGTGCCGGTGATTATGGTCACCGCGCGCGATGCCGTGATGGACAAGGTGGCAGGGCTCGATGCCGGCGCCGACGATTACCTGACCAAGCCGTTTGCCATTGAGGAGCTGTTCGCACGGATCCGTGTGGCGCTGAAGCGCTCGGAGGCCGTGCGGGCGGCTTCGGGCGTTGGCGGCGTCGGTGCCGGGACTGGCGTAGCGAGCGGCACGGCCGCCGGTATCGCCACAATG
>CALJNY010000277.1 GCA_937981515.1 uncultured Collinsella sp.
ACCTCGGGCCGTATGGAGGTCGAGGGCACCTACCCGCTGCCTGTTGAGGGTGTTGGCTTTGGCGCTGACTCGGACGAGGCGGCTGTCCCCGTCGAGACCACGGTGCTCGACTTTGCGCTTGCCAACGTAGCACGTGCGACCTCGGCAGATGCCAACGAGACCTGCCAGGCGCTGCTCAACTACTACGCCGATCGTCCGGTCGAGGTGTCCGAGCCGCTGTCGGTCATTCCGTTCTCGTCGTCAAAAAAGTGGAGCGGCGCGTCGTTTGCGCAGGGCTCCTATGTGATGGGCGCCGCGCAGTTTGTGCTCTCTGATCGCGCATTTGCTCAGGTCGAGAATCGTGTGGCCGAGCTTGCCGATACCTGCCGCGTACTTGTGGTGGCGCGCGTGGACGGCTTTTTGCCCGATGGCGATATGGTGGGCGAGGCCGAGCCCGTGGGTTTTGTGACTATTCGTGACGAGATTCGTACCTCGGCAGCCGAGACTATTGGCTACTTTAACGAGCAGGGCGTGACCCTCAACGTGATCAGCGGCGACGACCCGCGTACGGTGTCGTCGATCGCGCGCGTGGTGGGCGTGCCGGGCGCCGATGCTTACGTGGACGCGACAACCCTCGATACGCCGTCCAAGATTGATGCGGCAGTGGACCGTTACCACGTCTTTGGGCGTGTGACGCCGCAGCAGAAGCGCGAGCTCGTACAGGCGCTCAAACGCCGCGGGCACACCGTGGCCATGACGGGCGACGGCGTCAACGACGTGCTAGCGCTCAAGGAGGCCGACTGCTCCGTGGCGATGGCCGCCGGCTCCGATGCCGCACGTAATGTGGCCGAGATCGTGCTCGTCGATAATGACTTTGCCTCGATGCCCGCTGTGGTGGCCGAGGGCCGTCGTTCTATCAATAACCTGCAGCGCTCTGCCGCGCTCTTTCTGAACAAGACGCTTTTCTCGATGGGCCTGGCGGCGCTGTGCATCGCGCTGCCGCCGTATCCATTCGAGCCCATTCAGATGACGCTCATCAACTTCTTTTGCATCGGCGCGCCGGGCTTTGTGCTGGGCCTGGAGCCCAACAACGCCCGCGTGAAGGGGTCGTTCTTGACCAACGTGCTTAAGCGTGCGCTGCCGGCGTCGATTGCGGTCATTTTGGCCGCGGCGCTCGATATCTTTGTGGCGCGCGTATTTGGCTTTAGCCAGCTTACGCTTTCGACCATGTGCCTGCTCACGTCGTGCGCGGCGAGTGTCAGCCTAATCTGGCGCATCTCGCAGCCGCTCACGCCCTTGCGCGTGGTGCTTTTCGTGTTTGTCGTCGCCGGTATTTTGACGGGCGTTATCGGGTTCCCGGAGCTGCTGTCCATCGCCAACCTGTCGATGGGTCAGATGGTCATTTTGGCGGTTATCATCGTCTTTACCTGTGCGGTGTTCTTTAAGCTTGCCACGATGATGGACTCGCTTAAGCCCCGTCGCCGTCATGCGGCTACCGGCTTTGGCCGTGGCGTGCGCGTTCGCCTGGGTCGCGGCGGCGGCAAGGTGAGCTCGACGGGATCGACCGCCGGGCGTTTTGCCAAGCGCGTTGCTGCCGATATGGCGCAGCGCCGTGAGGCGCGCACTGTCCGCGAGACCGAGGCACACGCACTCGAGGGCGTGGCCCAGGCCCAGCCCAAGAAAAAGAAGAGTACCGGAGCTAAGCGCTCTCGTGTGACCAAGTCCGCCCAAGGCATCAAAGTCTCGATGCCAAGCAAAAAGAAGAAGTAGCTACGCGCCCTGGCGATGTTGAATTGGTGCCTTGTTCCTGTGGGGCCGTGGCGATGTTATGCTCTAACCTCGATTGTTTGAATTGCTTCGAAAAGAGGATGCCGTGATCTGCCCGCATTGCCTTAAGACTATCGAGGACGGCGCCTCGTTCTGCCCCTATTGCAACGCATACGTTGGTCCGGGCGATGGACCCGAGCATACCGAGTTTGTGTTCTGCGACGGCTGCGGTGCCCGTCTGTCCCCGCATGACCGCACCTGTCCCAAGTGTGGACGCCCCGCGCCGGGCATCCTTTCCGAGGACGCGGCCGCATCCGACCTGGCCGCAGGGCGCACGGCCGGCTTTCCGCGCCTGACGCAGGAGCAGATCGATACCGAGGTACCCCACGCGCCGGCGTCTGCCGCCGCGGTGCTCTCCGACGCAGCCGACCCCAACGAGACCTGCGTGCTGCCTGCCTTCGATAAGGACTTTGGCATC